>LNEA01000515.1 GCA_001464855.1 Rhizobiales bacterium Ga0077530 | reverse complement strand
GATGCGCTATCGATTTCGTCGGCGACCATGCGCAAGCTATGGCCGACCGAACACGACCAGTTTCGCGACCACCTCCTGCGTCTCGACAAGGACACGCGACGGATGCGGTTCGCCCACGGGGTGTCGGATAGTTTTATTGAGGATTACGCTGGCCGCATGAATGAGATGGGATCGATCGTTTTCGGCTACTTCGTCGAAGGCGAGATCCGTGCCGCCGCTGAATTGCGCAAGCTCGCCGATCACTGGGGCCACGAGGCGGAAGCCGCATTCTCGGTCGAGCGCGCGTACCAGGACCAAGGCATCGGCTCGGCGCTGATGGGCCGTGTCATTCGGGCTGCGCGCAACCGCGGCGTGCGGCTGCTGTTCATGAGCTGCCTCGCTGAAAACGCCAAGATGCAGACGATCGCCAAAAAGCACGAGGCGGTTCTGCGCTTCGAGTACGGGGAAGTGATCGGCGAGATCATTCCGAACGGTCCGGACTACTTTTCTCTGCTCGCCGAGGCCGTGGATGACCGAGTTGGATACATGATGGCGGTGCTCGATCTCCAGTCGCGGCTGGTCAAGGCGGCCTGAAGCCGCCGACATCATGACGCCGCTGTAGAGACACACGGTGACGCCATATGTTGGTCGCGATCTCGGGTCATTCGATGACGTGAGTGGCATTCGCCCGATTGCGTCGTCGGGCGTCGCGCGCTACGACACACCACGATGAAAAATTAGACCCTCACGCTGCGCGAATTGCTGGAATGATGGAAAGCGTCAGACAATTCATCAGCGCCAATCGTGTGCTGACCGTGACGGCCGTCCTTCTGCTGACGCTGGTGTTCGTGGCGCCGGCGCGCGCTGTTGCGATGGTGATGCTGCGCGTTTTTGCTCGGATTCTTCTGGTCTTGGCGCTGCTCGCCCTCGTCAGCGACGGGACACGGACGCTTGCGACCGACGGCGGCCTTGTCGTCACCTCGTTCCTCGGACACTGGACCGAATTTGCGCCTGCGTCGCTCGACGCGGTGAAGCGGACGCTATCTCTGAAAGTGCATCCCGCGCTTTGGGACAGCGTGCTGGCGCGACTTTTCGCGCTGCCGGCATGGCTGGTGCTCGCAGGTGCCGCCGTCATTCTCGGCTATGCCGCCCGCAAGCGTCGCCGGCTCAACGTCTACGCCAATGCTTGAGACAGCGATCCGATGAAAATTTTGGTAACGGGCGCCAACGGCCACCTCGGATTCAACGTCTGCAAGGCCTTTCTCGGTGCCGGCCATGACGTCCGCGCGTCGATCCGCTCGGCGGACGACCGCGCCAAGGCGGATCCGCTGCGCGCGATTGGCGTCACCGACATCGTCGGCTTGAATGTCCGCGACTTCGATCCATTCGTCGAGGCGTGTCGCGACATCGATGTGCTCATCCACGTCGCCGCGACCTACGCCATGCGCCCGGAAGGCCCCGAGGCAGTTGCCGCGCTGATCGGCGACAGCGTCGACGGCGCGGAGAATGCGATCCGCGCGGCGGCGGCCGCGGGCGTACCGAAGGTCGTGCTGACCTCATCCGTCGCGACGTTGCCCCGGGTACACCCCGACGCCCCGCCGACGACGGAAGCCGATTGGGCGAGCGATCTGGCCGTCCCCTATTTCCGCGCCAAGGTCGAAGGCGAGCGGGCCGCATGGAAGGCCGCGGAAGCGACCGGCGTGAAACTCGTGGCGATCCTACCCGGCACCATCGGTGGTCCAGGCTTTCTGCGCCCGACGCCGTCGATCGACCTCATCGACAACATCATGCGCGGCTCGCTGCGGTTCGGCGCGCCGAAAGCCAATGTTCCCTATGTCGATGTCCGCGACGTCGCTACCGCCCATGTGCTCGCTGCCACGCGCGACGTGACCGGGCGCTTCATCGTCGTCAACGACCATGTGCCCACACTGCGCGAAGTGAGCATGCTCATGAACGACATCGATCCGTCCGTGCGCGCGGCGCCGGTGCTGTTTCCCGATCTGCTGCTGGAGGCGGGTCCGGTGCTCGACTGGGCGCGATACCGGATCTTCGGTGGCACACGCCTGATCACCCGCGAGATCGTTGCGACGATGCGGGGAAAAGTCACCAAGGTGAACACGGCACGCGCCAAGGCGGAACTCGGGTGGCACCAGAGTGTCCCGATCGACGTGAGCCTCGCCGAGACGATGACCGCCATTCGGGCGCTACGCGAACCGCACCGGCAAGCGCCATATCGCCGCCATCACATCGGCTAGCGTCTTTTCCCGACCTTTCGGATTCACGGGTGCGGCACGATCCGAAATGCAGCCTGGAAAAGCTTCAGATCGCCCGGTGCCAGCGTGCTTTCGAGCTGTTGCGCCTCATTGTAGTGCCGGCGATGTCCATCCTGATCACCGGCGCAGTGAAGCGATGCCGCCATCGCAGCGTGCGCGAACGCTCTTTCCCAATCCTTGGATTGGTTCTCGGTGAAAAAACTCAACGCACGGGCGCCTGCATCGACTGCGGGCGCCGCCGCCCCGGCCCGCGCCAGTGCCCACGCGAGCAACAAATCGGCGTGAGCGATGTTGCGCGGAGTACCAACCTCACTCCAGTGATGGGATGCGGTTGCCGCGAAGCGCACGAGAGCCAGACACTCGGTCGCGGCGAGATCTGGCTTCTCGATCAGATCCCAGGCAGCATCATTGCACCGCGATGCGATACGCTTCTGCATTTCAGAGGTTGAGACCGAGGACTCGGTCATGGTTCACCCGCTGTTGCTGCACCGACTGGGCGAGAGATACCTAGTTCTGACCGAGTCGTCGCAGTCCTTCGCGCGCCAGCGCGTTGTTGGCATCGATCCGCAATGCCTGACGAAAGTCCGAAATTGCCTGGGCATTCGCTCGCCGCTGCAGATGCGAAAGCCCGCGCGCGACGTAGACATCCGCATCGCGGATATTGTTTGCGATCGCCTGGCTGAAATCGGTGATCGCCGGCCCGTGATCGCCTTTGCGCGAATGTGCCAGCCCGCGAAGACGCAGCGCCATGCCATTTCGCGCCTCGCGACGGATGGCCTCATTGAGATCGGTGATCGCCGCATCGAATTGACCGGCACGAAGACTGTCGAGCCCGCGCTGGAGCAGCGCCGGAACGTCGAGCGATGCAGCGGGCGTGCCGGCGGCCGGTGTCTGAGCTTGCGGCTGTTCGATCTGGGTGCGCAGGGCCAGCGCCGCAGCGTGGTTGGGATCGGTCCGCAGCACGTCGGCGAGATCGGCGAGCGCGCGCGGGCGATCGCCGAGCTGGTTGCGGAGCATGGCCCGCTGGACGAGCACGGCAGCATTGGTCCGCTCGTTGGCGAGGATGCTGTCGAGGTCGGTGATGGCGCGCTGGACCTGACCCTGCCGCACGAGCAGCGCTGCCCGTTGCTGCAGCGTCGCTGTGTCCTGCGGCGACGTCTCGAGAATAGTTGCGAGATCCTGAAGTGCGCGCGTCATATCGTTACGCAACGCGTAGAGGCGGCTGCGCTCGCGGAGTGCCGCCGCCGACTCGGATCGGAGGCTGATCATCTCGCTCACGTCTGAAATGGCCCTCTCGACGTCGCCCTGCTGCTCATAGGCGCGGGCGCGCTCGGCGAGTGCCGCGTCGTTGCGCGGATTGAGACGGATCGCCTGGGTCAGATCGGAGATCGATTCGATGATCCGGCCCCGCTGCCGCTCGACGGCTGCGCGATTCATGTACGCGCGCACCAGTACGTCACGCGGCACGCGACGGATCTCGATGACGCGGCTGCAGGCGCGCAGCGACGTGTCGGTGTTCGTTGCCGTGCAGTCTTCCATTTCGATGGGCACGGCGCCGTCGGTCGTGGATGTCGGCTGCTGCGTCGCGACCGGCGTCGGACTAGTTGACGGGGCCGGAGATGCCTGGGGCGCCGGCTGAGCCGACGGTGCAGCAGGTTGGGTCGTCGTTGGCGCCGGGGTTGCGGTCGTCGCGGGACCGGTGCCGCCTGACGTCCCTTGCGGAAGCGTACCCTGGCCTTGCGGGGACGTACCCTGGGCTGGACGCGCGGCCTGCGGTTGAGCCGGCGCCCCCGCGCCGGGCTGGCCGGGCGCTTGTGCCGGTGTCTGCCCGGCATCGGGCTGACCAGCGGGTCGACGGGGCGCTGGCAGCGCCCTCTGGGGCTGCTGCCGCGTCGGCGGCGCGGCTTGGCCGGGTTGCGTCTGCTGGGGAGCCTGCGCCGCCGCCCATTCCGGCGACACGGTCAATCCAATCGCCATGATGGAAATCGAAGCAATTGCCAGTGAACGCATGTCATCCCTCGAAAGCTATGGAATAATCGGGTGCGCGGCCGATCACAAAAATATATCACACGCCTCCGCCGATTGCCGAGGTCTCCCTGGTCAACCGCTTAATGCCGCGCGGTGAAGCAACGCGCCCTCGGCACGCAAAACGCCAGTCCGATCAACGAACGGACAAGCGACCACGCACCTCGACCAGGTATATGGAGCAGGAACGGCATCCGAACAGATGTACGTCGTTCAGATGAGTGATAACGATTCAGTGAAACGACCGCAGTGGGGCGGCCGCCGCCCTCGCCAAGCGAGCGAAATCACACTTTTTCGTAGCGCAGCTTCGTCATACCAATCTGCACGAGATCGCCGGACCGCAGGACTTGTTCCTTGGAAACACGGCTACCGTTGACTTCGATCGGGTTGGGCTTGCCACCGTCCAGGATCCGAACTTCGCGGTCGCCGCAATCGATAACTGCGTGCTGGTGGCGCGAGATGGAATTGTCGCCGAAATCCAGTGCTACGATGTTGTCGGTATAGCGCCCGACCGAGTTGGTTCCCTTGTAGACCGACCGCACCGTGCCCAGGCCAGGGCCTTCGATAATCGTGAGCCGCCCGATCGGCGCGCCCGCGCTCGCAAGCTGCACCTGCGTCGGCACATCGTCGAGATTTGCACTCGGCCGTGGGCCACCCGGCGTTCCCTGGGTCGGGATGTGAACAGTCTGACTTTTGTCTTTATCGTTCATGCCAACCCACTCCTGTGGCCGATCCAATTCTCTGGCTTATCGCAATGACCGCGCGGCTTCAGGCCGCTTTCAGCCATAACGTGAAACTGACACCGCCGAGCGAGACGATATCGCCGTCCTGAAGGTTCGCGTGCTCACGCGTCACCCCGTTGACCTGCATCGGATTTGGCTCCGAGCGCACCGCCGTTAAATTGTGGATCTCGAAACCGCCGTCGCGACGTGCAACGAGGCGCGCGTGATGACGGCTGACCCGCACGTCCCGAACCTGGATATCGTCTTCACTGTGACGGCCAATGACAACTTCGGGTCGCATAATCGTCACGCGCCCGGGCTCGCCCTCGAATTCGAGGACGGCAAGGCTGGCGGTTTCGGATCCGCTTACGCCCGGTGCCCCGGTCACACCACCCGTCGGCGCTGTTCCAGGCAAAGGCAGTTCGATGGCGCCACTTGCAGCGGCGGTCGGATGGCTTGTCCGACCATCCGTCGCGTCTCGCCCACGGCTACGAACGACCCAATACCCTAAGCCCGCGCCCAGCACGGCGATCAAGACGATGAGTATCCAATCGCGCATGTGCTGCTCGAAATTGCCGGCCTACGATCCGATCGCTCCCAGTCCCAATAATGCGCGGTACTGGGTTATGCGGCCGCCGCCGGCTCAATCTAGCGATGGGAAGGCGTGGAATCAACGCGATCGCCTCGATATCTTTCCTTGGCATTGACTTTTGACGCGGTCTTCCTCATCTTCCGTGCCATGGCAAACGAATTAACCCTCGTCCGACGTATTCGTGTCCGCGCTTGCGCACGGCTGCGATGACGGGTTGCCAATTCAATAGCCCGATCGTTGCAAGCCGCGCCTGAGACGCGGCTTTTTTTGCGTCTGCGCTCTGATCCAGACGGCAAGAACAGTCACCAACCGGCGCTACTACCCGTCCCAAAATCTATCTGACGAGACATCCGCCATGACGAGCACAGCCGACATCTCCCTCATCAAATCCGCCAAGCCTGCCGGGCTCAAGGGCACCGTCCCGACCGTCTTCATCGATGGCGAAGCCGGTACCACGGGCATTGAAATTCGTCAGCGGCTGGCGAATGCCGCCGGCCTGCAGGTCCGGTCGATCGACGCCGAACTGCGCAAAGATCCAGCGGCGCGCAAAGCCTTGATGTCCGAGGTCGACGTCGTGGTGCTGTGCCTGCCCGACGATGCCGCGCGCGAAGCCGTGGCACTGGCCGACAGTCTCGGCTCCGACAGCCCGCGCATCATCGACGCTTCGACCGCGCATCGGGTAGCGCCGGGCTGGACCTACGGTTTCCCCGAGCTGACCGCTGGCCACGCCGCCGCCGTTGCCAAGGCGCGCCGCGTAACCAATCCCGGCTGCTATCCGACCGGCGCCATTGCGCTGTTGCGGCCGCTGGTCGAAGCCGGGCTGATGCCGGCGGACTTCCCTGTCACCGTCAACGCGGTCTCGGGCTATTCCGGCGGCGGCAAGTCGATGATCAAGACCTATGAGGACGGCACCGCGCCAGCGTTCGAGCTTTATGGCCTCGGGCTCGAGCACAAGCACGTTCCGGAGCTCCAGCTTTACAGCAAGCTCACGCGGCGCCCGATCTTCGTGCCGTCGGTTGGCAATTTCTACAAGGGTATGTTGATCAGCATTCCGCTGCATCTCGACACCCTGCCGGGCAAGCCGATCGCACGGGATCTCGAGACGGCCCTCATGCGCCATTACACTGGCGGTGGACTCGTCGAAGTCGTCGCCGCCGCCGACCCGTCTGCAAAAGGTGGCCGGTTGGAGCCCGAGGCGCTGAACGGCACCAATCAGCTCGAGCTGCGCGTTTTCTCCCATCCCCAGCAGCCGCAGGCCGTCCTGGTCGCGCGTCTCGACAACCTCGGCAAGGGCGCGTCCGGCGCGGCCGTCCAGAATCTCGGCCTGATGCTCGGACTGGCGCTGTAGCAGCCAGTATTTATGGTCCCGGTGTGCGCGTAAAAGCGCTCACCCGGGACGAACCAAGCGCGCTCTAGAAGGCCGACGAGGGCTGATCGAAGTCGCTGATGGTGGGTACGGCGCTCGCGCGTTGCATCGTGGCGCCAGTCGCGGCATCGCGGCGCTGGAGCCGCTCCTTCATCGCCGCCGCCATCAATTCGGCGAGACAGCCGTAGGACAGATCGTTGAGGTGGAACTTGTCCCGCCACAGGAACTTGTCGACCGTGTGCTGGCCACTCGCGATCAAGTATTTCATGATCGCATAGCGCCGAAACACGGGAATACGATGTTGCTCGGCGATGGAATGCATCGTCGAGACGTATTTCTCGTAGTGCGGCACCGTCGTCGAGCGCGGATAGAACTGCGGATCGACCAGCACGACCTCGATCCCCGCCGCCTTCAGCGAGGCGATCCCTGCCTCGAGCGTCACCTGGAAAGCCTTGAGATCGACGCCGCTGATGACGTCGTTGACGCCCGTCTGCCACAGCACGAGCGCCGGCCGCTGAGGGATCACGTCGCGCTGCAGACGCACCAGCATATGCTCGGCAAGTTCGCCACCTTTGCCGAGGTTGATGACCTGAAAATCCTTGCCCGGGTACAGCCGGTCCATTTCGTGGTCGAAACGCTCGGGGTAGGCCGCCTGCTTGTTCGAAGCCCCCGTGCCTTCGGTCGACGAGGACCCGATCGCAATAACGCGGATCACCCGGTTGCGCTCGATCGCCTGGGCAAGATTTGTCAACGGCGGACGAAACTCCACCAGCGCATTTGGAACGACACAGGGGATCGGGCGGGGGTAATCCTGCGCCGTCGCGGCCTGTGGAACAAATCCGGCCGTCGAAGCGACAATCGCAAGCGCCACGCGCAACCCGGTTGGGATCGTCGGAAAACTACAGCCAAATCCAACCGGAGCAGGGCGCTTACGCGGC
Organism: Rhizobiales bacterium Ga0077530; assembly: GCA_001464855.1. Taxonomy (GTDB): domain Bacteria; phylum Pseudomonadota; class Alphaproteobacteria; order Rhizobiales; family Hyphomicrobiaceae. Next base: position 10,976 of record LNEA01000515.1, on the reverse strand, counting down.
CCCGCAGCCCAAATCGAGCACAGCATTGTTCGCCCTACACAGCCTCGGCCACAGCGCGGCACATTAGGCTAACTCCGTGGGTTCTGTCGAGGTTTCGACCGGACAGAATTGGCAATCGACGTCAACGAGGGCTGTGCCTGATCGTCGCGATTGTCATCCTCCAGCCTGGAGCACCCTCCGTGGCGGTTTAGGCACGGTCAGTCGGGGATCGCAGCGCCGGGTGTTGCCTATGGGGAACCGCCCCCTGAAACCGTCGTTCCTCACACGACAGTGATCCGCTAGAGGCTGGCTAGGGCTGGGAAATCAGCTATAGCTCGGCTCAACGTCGAGCCGGTAACCTTGCTGTTGCCGCAAACGAAGTCTAAGCGGGCAGATAGCCTGCGCCAGGGGGATCGACCATGCGCCGATCCGTTGTCTGGCCTCAGAGAACAGCGATCGTGAGCGCGATATGACGACTGGATTGGTGGGCCCTGTCGCCACGAATGTGGACGCAAGGGGAAATGCCAGTGCAAAAGCAAACGCAGGGACGTCGCCAAGCGGCAGGATTGCGCTTCGAGCCGCAATTGCCGCTGCCGGACTGACGATCGCTGCCGGCCTGACGCCGGCTCGCGCCCAGGATTGGAGCTTCTGGCCCCAGTTGCTGCCGGGGTTTGCGTCCAATACGCCAGGTGGGGCTCCCCCCGACGAGCGTCGCCGGCGCCGGGCGGCCGAAGCCGATCAATCCGATGATCTCCGCGAAGGCGAGATGCCTTTGCGTTCACGAGAAATGCTGACGACCATCGACGACGCGATCGCGCGTCTTGAGCGCGTCGTGGCCGATGGTGGATGGCCGACGATCCCCGGCTCACGCATGATTCGGCCGGGTGATGACGATGAGCGTATCCCCGCCGTGCGGCGCATCCTGGTTCTATGGGGCGACATGCGCCCGCAGGGCGGCTACGGATCCTACAATTTCGACGGCGTGATGGAGGCCGCGGTACGCCGCTTCCAAGGCCGTCACGGCTTACGCGTGAGCGGGCGCGTTGACCGTCCGACACTGCAGGCCATGAACGTTCCGATTTCGGCGCGCTTGGCGCAGTTGCGCATGAACCAGCAGCGCATCCGCGACCTCGTCGACCTGCGCCTCGATGACCGCTATGTCCTCGTGAACGTGCCAGCCTTCCAGGCAGAAGCGGTATCACAGGGCGTGGTCGAGCAGCGCCATCGTGTGATTTCGGGCAAACCCGACCGTCAGACTCCCGTGGTCACAGCGAGCATCCGCGCGCTCAACTTCTTTCCCTTCTGGCGCGTGCCCGAGAGCATCGCCAACAAGGATGTCATACCGAAGCTGATCAAGGAGCCGGACTACCTCCAGAAGGAACAGATCCGGGTTCTGACCGGCAGCTTCGTCGGCCCCGAGGTCGATGCGACCAACATCGATTGGCGCACTGTCGATGCCACACGGCTGCGCTTCCGGCAGGATCCCGGGCCGCAGAATGCGCTCGGTCTCGTGCGTATCGATATGCCGAACGAGCACGGCGTCTATATGCACGACACGCCCATGAAGCCGCTATTCGAGCAGCGTTCGCGCGCCTTCAGCGCCGGTTGCGTGCGCGTCCAGGACGTCTTCGACTTGGCGGCATGGATCGCCCGCGGCGAGCAGAATATGAGCCGCGAGCGGATCGAAGAAATTCTCCAGGGCGGCCAGCCCGTGGACATCACGCTGACGAAGCCGGTCCCCGTCGTGTTTGCCTACGTCACGGCTTGGGCCGAGCCGAACGGACGTCTCGTGTTCCGCCCGGACGTCTATGGCAAGGACCAGATCAAGGAACTCGCCACCGACCGCGAGCGCGATCCCGATGCCCCGCCGCCACCGCGCGAGGGACTGGCGCCTTAACTCACTTTGCCGCTGACGCGTGAGGTACAGCCTTCACGCGCGGCGGGCGGTGCCCACGGTCATCTGCTTCGCCCCGCCTTCCTCCACCAGCCCGCCTGCTGTGAGCGTGCGCTGCGCGGCACGAGCGGCGTTGCACCGGACGCCGTGGCGCGGTAGAGCAGAACCGTTCCACTCGGGGGTCGGCGCGCGATCTCCGTTCATGCGGCAGGGTTTGACGATGATCGATCACGCGACGCAGCGCCTCAACATGGTCGAATCCCAGGTGCGCCCGAGCGACGTCACCGATCGGCGGATCACACGGGCGATGCGCGACATCCCGCGCGAGGACTTCGTGCCCGGACCGCTGAAGTCGATCGCGTATGCCGACGAGCACCTCCGTGTGACCGAAAGCGGAAATCGGCAGCGCACCATCCTCGCGCCGCGCCTGTTGGCCAAGATGATCCAACTTTTGAGCATCGAGCCGGATGGTTTGATTCTGGATATCGGCCCCGCGACGGGATACTCGACCGCACTTCTGGCCAGGCTGGGCCAGACTGTGATCGCGCTTGAGGAGGATCCCCGACTTGCCGAGCGGGCGCAGGCGACCTTGACGGCCCTTGGCGCGGACAACGCCGTCGTCATCACGGGACCGATGCGCTCCGGCGCCCCCGACGAGGGGCCCTACGATGCCATTCTCCTCAATGGCGCAGTCCACTCGGTGCCTCCGGCGCTGCTGGACCAATTGAAGGATGGCGGGCTTCTCGCCGCGGTCAGCGTCGACATGGCATGACCTTCGATCGCCGCACGGCTTTCGACGCCAACGCGCCCTATCTGCCGGGCTTCGAGCCGCCAGCCGGCTTCACCTTCTAGGCTCAGGCTGACGCTTGGGCTCAGCCGCGCGGGCTCCGCCGGCACCACACAAAACGTCATTCAAAAATAATTCTGATCAAATTCAGCCTATTAGATCCATTATTGAACTTTGTTTTGGAACGGCCCTTGAAGCTCCAGATAACTGAACATAAATCAGTTGCCATGGAGGACGGTGACACGGTCCAGCGGACCCAGCCCAACGACCTCCCCACAATTGAAGCCGCCCACATCCAACCCTGGAGCTACCTCAATGTCCAAGTCCCTCGCCCTCGCCGCTGCCGCCGCTGCCGTAGCCCTCGGCTCGTCGTTCACCGGCACTTCGTCGGCGGAAGCCGGCTACCACAGCCATCGCCATCACAGCTACGGCTACCGCAGCCACTACGGCCACCGTCACTACGGCTACACGCACTACAGCTACCGGCCGGTGTACGTGTACCGCCCCGCCTACGTCTACAAGCCGGTCTGCTCGTACTGGGGCTGGACCTACTCGCACGGCTACAAGCAGTGGAGCTGCCTCGCCTGGTAATCCGATCCCGCTGATCTCGGACACCTCAGACACCCTCCGGCCGACAGGCCGGGGGGTGTTGCGATTTGGGTTTGGCTGATCTCAGCCCTGTCATCGCCCTGTTACGAGAATCCGGTTGAGATCGTTCATGGCCGGATCGACACGACGGGGCACAGCCGTGATCGGCGAAACAAGAACCCGACACTATCGAACGCTCTTCATTTCCGATGTCCACCTCGGCACGAGGTCGGCACAGACCGACGCCCTTCTGGATTTCCTCCGGGTGGTCGACGCCGATGTGATTTATCTCGTCGGCGATATCGTCGATTTCTGGAAAGTGCGGCGCGGTCCTCACTGGCCTCAGAGCCACAACGACGTGCTCCAAAAACTTCTGCGCAAAGTACGCAAGGGTTGTCGGATCATCTTCATTCCGGGCAATCACGACGACGGCCTGCGCGACTACTGCGGCGTGAGCTTCGGCGGCATCGACATCCGGCGCGACGACGTCCATGTCGCCGCGAACGGCCGGCGCTACGTCGTCATGCATGGCGACGAGTTCGACATCGTCGTCCGCTATGCGCGATGGCTGGCCTTTCTCGGCGACCGGTCCTACGAGCTCGCCCTTTGGTTCAACAATCCGCTGAACTGGGTCCGTCGCCATCTCGGCTTCGGCTACTGGTCGCTCTCGGCCTATTTGAAGGGCCGGGTGAAGTCCGCTGTCAGCTTCATCGGTGAGTTCGAGACGGCCCTCTCCGACGTCGCTCGCCGGCGCGACGCCCAAGGCATCATCTGCGGCCACATCCACCATGCCGCAAACCGCCACATCGGCGACGTCCATTACCTCAACTGCGGCGACTGGGTCGAAAGCTGCACCGCCATCTACGAAACGTACGATGGCGAGTTCGGCATTCTCCGTTGGCTCGACGAAATGGACGCGCACGCGATGAGCGGTGCCCCCCAAGTCGTTGAAGCCATCGCCTGAGCTTAAGCGTGCCTCGAGCGTCACCCCGTCAAAATCGGAGATCCTGATGACCTCTCACGCGCGCGCCCTACCCGACGCGACAACCGCGCATCTCATCCAAGGCGCCATCGGCCGCCACTCGACGATGAGTCGGGCAGGCCTACTGGACCGCGCATTCGCCCTCGTCTTTTCGCGTCTCGTCTATGCCCAAATCTGGGAAGACCCCGTGGTCGACATGGAGGCGCTCGAGATCACTCCACAGTCCCGGATCGTGACAATCGGCTCTGGCGGCTGCAACGTGATGAGCTATCTGACCGCCAATCCTGCCCGCATCGACGCCGTCGATCTCAACGCGGCGCATATCGCGCTCAACCGCCTCAAGCTTACCGCCGCTGCGTCACTGCCCGGTCATGCCGCATTTGCGCGCCTGTTCGGAGCGAGCAACGATCCGGCCAACATCACCGCCTACGAGCGACACATACGGCCAGCATTGGACAGTGCCTCGCGCCGCTACTGGGACGGCCGCGATGGATGGGGCCGGCGGCGCATCACGCGCTTCAGCCGTGACTTCTACCGCTACGGCCTGCTCGGCCGGTTCATCGGCCTTGGCCATTGGATCGCCTGGGCCTACGGCCGCAATCCCGCACGGCTTCTGGCCCCTGGCGATGCCGAAGCGCGGCAACGCATCTTCGATCACGAGTTTGCGCCGCTGTTCGAACGCGGTCTGTTGCGCCGCGTCCTCAACCATCCGGCCGCGCTCTTCGGCCTCGGCATCCCTCCGGCGCAGTACACCGCTCTCGGTGCAGGCGCCACGGGCATGGCCGATGTCGTCAAGGAACGACTTGCACGGCTCGCCTGCGCATTCGATCCGCGCGACAACTACTTCGCTTGGCAGGCATTCACGCGCGGCTACGCTCCTGACGGCCGGGGGCCGCTGCCATTGTACCTTGCACCGGAACATTTCGCGCGCGTGCGCGCCGGCGTCCCGCGCGTGGCCATTCATCACGCATCGATGACGGCATTTCTTGCGAGTCATCCGGGCGCGAGCTTTGATCGTTACGTCCTGCTCGATGCACAGGACTGGATGGATGACGAAGCGCTCAACGCGCTGTGGCACCAGATCACGCGAACCTCACGCCCGGGTGCCCGCGTGATCTTTCGCACGGCCGCAGTCGAAAGCATACTGCCAGGCCGACTCGATCCGTCGCTGCTCAGCCGCTGGCGCTACGATGAGGCGCGATCCAGCAGCCTGCACGCACGCGACCGCTCGGCGATCTACGGCGGCTTCCATCTGTATGTGCGCGACGAGGCCGCCACATGACCATTCACGCGACAGGATTTGCCGAGCAGCACGCGCGCCTGATGGACGAAATCTACCGCGGGCAGCGGCATTTCTATGATGTCACGCGGCGCTACTTCCTGCTCGGTCGCAAGGATCTCATCGAGGGCCTCGCACCACCATTTGGCGGCAGCGTGCTCGAGGTCGGCTGCGGCACTGCGTGGAATCTCATCGCGGCCGCCAAACACCATCCCGACGCACAGTTTCACGGCTTGGATATATCGCGAATGATGCTGACGACCGCGGCGCACAAGGTCGCTGCCGCCGGGTTTGGCCCGCGCATCCAGCTCGCGGAGGCGGATGCCACGAGTTTCAAACCGGAGGACCTCTTCGGCCGCCCGACTTTCGATCGAATTTTTATCTCCTATGCGCTCTCGATGATCCCCGGCTGGCGGGACGCCATTGACCGGGCCGCGTGCGCGCTCTCAGCTCACGGCGAGCTGCACATCGTGGATTTCGGTCGCGGCGAGGGCCTGCCGCCCCTGTTCCAGACCACGCTCCATGCGTGGCTCGCGCGATTCAGCGTCGAACCGCGCCGCGATCTCGAACCGGCCATCGCGCGCATTGCCGCCCGCCTCGATCTGGAACCGACATTCAATCAGCTCTATCGGGGATATGCGACACTCGCCGTGCTGCGCCCGCGCGCAAGTAGCTTGCGCCGTCCGGACGCGCAACCGACGCGCTTCATTTCCGATCGGTTATCAGCGGGGGAGCCGGCGGCGCACGTCGCTCGGCCTCCTCAACGCGCTCGTGCGTGAGCCGCGGCGAGTGCCACGGACCACTGAGCCGTAGCGTGTCGTTGGTCGCGGCCACGCGCGACGACGGATCGGCCGTTCGCAGGCCGAGCGAAAATTCCAGGACTCGCCCGCGCAGATCGACGTATCCGTTGCCAAATATTGTGCTTGAACCCGACTTCGCGTCAGCGATCTGCGCATGCACCACGCCGTGCTGAACGTCGATCGTGAGACTGAGCGTATCGAGCCCGGTCGCAGCCGTGCCGAGCGACTGCCACCCACGAATCTCGGCACGCTTTGCCGACTGGATGACGGTACGAAGGTCGAGACCGAGACGGCCGCCTTCGCGCATCACGACTTTCGCCTTGCCGCCGAGCCCCGACAGCAGCTCGTCGATGCTATCGCCGGAGGTCACGAGATTGATGGTGGCGTCCGCGCGTCCCTGCAGCGGATTGCGCCCTAAGGACCGCTGGAGAAGGCGTCCGGCTTCGACGCCATCGAGCTTGCCGTTGAGCGCGTAGCGGGGATCGGTACCGACTCGCTCCACCGCCAATTGGCCTTTGAAAATGCCGTCCTCGATCGCGAGTTCCGCGACATCCGCGAGCAGCTTGCCGTTCTTCAGTGTGATCGCAACGGCCCCTTGCCCGGTCTCGATGCCCGGAATGACCAGTGCATCGCTGGAGATCCGCAGATCGGCGTCGAGATTGTCGAGAAGAGACGCCATGAATGGAGGCCTGGTCGCTCCAAAGATCGGCGCCAACAGCGTCCGCTCGATCATCGTCGAGGCGACGTAAGGCGTGAGATTGAGCCGCTTGAAGGCGAGCGTCCCTTCAACAGCGGTCCGCTTGGCGACGCGGGTGACGGTGACCGCGCCCACACCTTCATTACCGTCGATCGTCAGCGTTGCATTCGAAAACGCCATCGCTCCGCTGGTCCAATCCAGCGTCCCCCGCAACCGCAGCGCTTCTAGATTTCCGGCAAGTGGCGACTCCATGCCGACCCAGCGGGCGACTTCGCGCAGGCGCGGCGCGCTGAGATCGACGGCCCCCGTCAGTCGCAGCCCTTTTTCCTCGCCGATCGAGCCATCGAACCGCGCGTCGAACAGGCTGCTGCTCACCGTTGCCTGGGTCTGCCACCGGTTCTCTGTACCCTTAGCCGCCGGCTTGGCCACCGTCGCATTCAACTTCAGCCGCTGGCCACGAAAAGTTGCCTGACCGGTAATTGTCGCGGTTGTTCGCCGATGCGGCGTGATTTGCAGGTCGACGTCGCTCAGGATGTCGTGCTCGTTCGCGCTCATCACAAGTTTGATAAGCCCATCGCGAACGGTCAGTGTCTGCATGTCCAGGGCGGCGAGCCGGGCCGCGATCGGCTCGAGTGCCTCGGCGACACTCATCCCGTGAGCGCCGCCACCGGGACCGATATCGATCGAGATGACCGGCTTGTCGATGATGAGGCGACGTGAGCGTGCCACCGCCGCACGAACGTCCTCGTCGCCATCCAATTCGGCAGGATGGATCGCAGCGCTTTCAAGGACGAGCCGGGGACGGGACAGCAACTCCACAGGTTCGGAGAGGATCTGGCCAATCCGCGGCGCGGCATGGAGACGAAACTGCGCCAACATATCCGCCGGCGAGGTCAGCCACGACACGCCGCCGTAGCCGATCCAGGTGAGTGCACCGGCACCGCCCAACGCGGCGCCCAGCACGACCCAACGCTTCGATCGACTCCAGAACTTCATGCTCAAAACTTCACGGATATGACAGCTTTCAAATCCCCACGCGCGCCCGGCCTTGCGCGCCATGAATTTCGTAGGTCCAGCGCAGACTTCGAAACCCTCCCGCCAGCCCGCGCAACCGCTAAAGTCTTAACGACCGCCTTGGATTGCGGCAAGCTCGGACAAAATTGTGGCAGTGGAGCGTCAGCCTGACACTTGTAGAACAGGAACCTTCGCGATACGCGTCGAGGAAGAACGGGCGCAGAGACCTCCGCAATCGGTGATCGCCGGCTGCCCGATGGCTCGAGGAGTGACGCCATGTCCGGACCGCTGTGGCAACCGACTGCAAGTGCCGCCGAGAGCACCAACCTCGCGCACTTTTCGGCTGCGGCCGCGAAGGCTTGCGCACAGCCGCTCACGAGTTACGAGGCACTGCACGCATTTTCCACAGACGACCTGGGCGCTTTCTGGCACCTGATATGGGCCTACTGCGGCGTCAAGGGCGACCCCGGTGCCGAGCCCTATCTCGTCGACCGCGACCGGATGCCGGGCGCAAAATTTTTCCCCAACGGACAGCTGAATTTTGCCGAGAACCAGCTCGCGGGGCGCGGAGCTGTTGCGGGTTCGGACGACGCGCTTGTGTTTCGCGGCGAGGACAAGGTCCGCCGCCGCGTGAGTTGGGACGAGTTGCGCCACCAAACGGCGCAACTGCAAACGCTGCTGCGGCGCGCGGGCGTCACGTCCGGCGACCGGGTCGCGGCGATGCTGCCGAACGTGCCCGAGGGCGTGATCGGAATGCTTGCCACGAGTTCGCTCGGCGCGGTGTGGTCGTCGTGCTCGCCGGACTTCGGCGTTCAAGGCGTTCTCGATCGCTTCGGCCAGATCGAGCCGAAAGTGCTGATCGTGTGCGACGGCTATTGGTACGCCGGCAAACAGAACGACGTCTCGGCCAAGGTCGCGAGCCTCGCGCAACAATTGCCGACCGTCGAGCGGATCATCGTGACATCGTACCTCGGCACCGCCGACACCCTCGTGACCAGCCTCAATGCGAGCCTTTCTGGCGGTCGCCGCGCCGATACGTGGGACGACGCCGTCGCCGGCACGACACCGGAGCCGATGACGTTCGAGCGCTTTCCCTTCGACCATCCGCTCTACATTCTCTTTTCGTCGGGCACGACCGGCGTGCCGAAGTGCATCGTGCATTCCGCCGGCGGGACGCTGCTCAAGCATTTGAGCGAACATCAGATGCACGCCGATGTCCGCCCCGGCGACCGCGTGATGTACTTCACCACGCTCGGCTGGATGATGTGGAACTGGCTGGTGTCCGGCCTCGCCAACGGGGCGACGCTGCTGCTCTATGACGGCTCGCCGTTCCATCCGTCTTGGTCGGTTCTCTGGGACTATGCCGACGACGAGCGCTGCACCCATTTCGGCACGTCGGCGAAATACATCGATGCGCTCAAGAAGGCCGATGCGCATCCGATGCAAACGCATAAGCTCGCGGCCACGCGGGTGCTGCTGTCGACCGGATCGGTGCTGGTGCCGGAGAGTTACGACTACGTCTACCAGTCGATCAAGAAGGACATCCATCTCGCATCGATTTCGGGCGGTACAGACATCTGCGGCTGCTTTGTCCTTGGCGTGCCGACGCTGCCGGTATGGCGCGGTGAGATCCAAGGCGCCGGACTTGGCATGGCGGTCGCCGTCGTCGACGAACTCGGCGGCATTCTCCCACGCGGCAAGGGCGAACTCGTCTGCATCGCGCCGTTCCCGTCGATGCCGGTCGGCTTCTGGAACGACCCCGACGGCCGAAAATATCGCGCCGCCTATTTCGATCGCTTCCCCGGCCTCTGGCACCATGGCGACTTCGCCGAGTGGACCGAGCATGGCGGCATGATCATCCACGGTCGCTCCGACGCGACGCTCAACCCCGGCGGCGTACGCATTGGCACCGCCGAGATCTATCGCCAGGTCGAGCAGCTATCGGAAATCAAGGAAGCAATCGTCATCGGGCAGGACTGGGACAACGACGTCCGCGTCGTGCTGTTCGTGATCACGCAGGACGGCATCACTCTCGACAAGGACCTCCAGGACAAGATCAAACGCCAGATCCGCGTCGGCGCATCGCCCCGTCACGTGCCGGCGCGCATTGTCCAAGTCGCCGACATCCCGCGCACCAAGTCGGGCAAGATCACGGAACTCGCCGTGCGCGAGATCGTCCACGGTCGCGACGTGAAAAACAAAGAAGCCCTCGCCAACCCCGAGGCTCTGGATCTCTACCGCGGACTGGGTGAGCTGGCGGAGTAGGGCAAGAGCGGGCTCACTCACCCGCCGACTTAGTCCGCCCCGGCCAGACCAGGACCACCGCGGCGAATGTCGTGAGTACGGCAATCGAGCCATAGGCCACGAGATAGCTGCCGGTCGACGTCACGACGACACTGCCGAGCGACGGCATCAGCAGGACGCCAGCAAACATGGCCGCCGAACCGAGCCCGGTGGCTTCGGTGCGTTGCGCGCCGCCGAGCCGCGCATATTCGGCGTAGGCGAGGCCGGTGTAGCCGCTGGCTGTAGCGCCGGCCACCGCGGCGACGGCGAGAATTGCCCACACCGGCCAGCCCGGCGCGAAGTTGCCCGCGAGCAGAGCCGCGCCGGCCATTACGACACCCTGGATGGCCAGCATCGTCCAAGCTGGGGTGAACGCGTCGGCGATCCATCCGAGGATCGGACGGCTGATGACGCCCGCGAGCTGAAATGCAGCAAGTGCCCAGCCCGCGGTGATGAGATCAAGCCCGGCGCGACTTGTGACATGCACGGTCATGAAGGCGACGAACGTGAGCTGCGTGCCGGAATAGATGAAGCTCGCCACGGTCAGCCTTTGCATGGCGCCGTTGCCGCGCAGAAGGCCGAGCGAGCGCACGAGCACGCCCTTTACGTTCCCGCTCGCCGTAGCGCGTTCGGCGTCCCAGGTGCGACGGGGAATTTCGAGCAGCAGGATCAG
>LNEA01000514.1 GCA_001464855.1 Rhizobiales bacterium Ga0077530 | reverse complement strand
TGGTTCCTCGGCAGGTCGTTCTGGAGACGGCTCACGTGCTGCCTTTGCGGCGGCCCGGCGGGCCATGGCGATGAACGCCTCGCGATGCGGCGCGGAGGTGGCGGCCGGAGTGCCAGGCTGCGGAGCTTGCTCGATTTGCGTGGGGCGCGGAGTTTCCTCTTGGCCGTCGGGTATGGTGGCGGGTTGGCGGGCATTCGCGCGGGGTTCTGGCGCCGGCGGCGCCCGATGCGAGCCGGCCATGGCGCCATCGAGGGACGGTGGCGCGACAGCAGGGCCGACAACCGCGAGGCTCGGGAGTTCGTCGGTGCTCATGGGGCCGGCGGCAGGGCGAAGGTCCTGCTCGCGGAAGCCGAAGTCCAGCGGCTCGTGGGTGTCGCGCGTACCGTCCGTGCGCCTTGCTCGCAGCGCCTGCGTAGCGCGCATCAGCTCGTCGTGACCGGTGGTCTGCGCGGCTTCGATGGCTTCGACACGGTCGATCAGGTGCTGCATCGCCTGCTGCATCGTGTCGAGCGCTTCGGCGGTCTGGACGTCACCCGCGCGATGTTCGCTGATGAACTCCTGCATCAGGACGATCAGGTCCCCGAGCCGGGGATCGGCCGCCGGCGAAACGAATCCGAGTCCCGGACTTCCGGCTTCACCAGCCGCGATTGCGGTATTCGCAGGTGCATTCCCGCGGATACGTTCCGCGACGCGCTCGGCTGCCGCCATGGCAACCGCCGACAACTGCGCGTCCGTTGGCGAAACGGCGCGGATCAGGCGGCCAAGCTGTTCGTCCGACGGATCGGTGCGCAGTTCGGTGAGGCGGCTCTCGATCGTGTCGAGACGGCCGAGCTGGGTCTGCGTCCGGTCGAGTTCGGCAAAAAGCCCGGTGATCTGCTTTTCGATGCCCTGGAGAGTGCCGGCATCGGGCCCGCCACGCGCCGGCGCGGCGTCGAGGGCAACCGCGAACCGCTGCTCGAGTTGGTCGAAGCGCGCGGTGATCGTCTCAAGGGAATTGTGCCGATCGAGGCGCGCCATCGACTTCTCGACGCGGTCGGCGATATCGGCGAAGCGGTCCTCGAGCCAAGCGCGCTCGATCGCCTGGGGCGTCGACGGCCCCGGTGGAATAGTCGGCTCGGCGGCAGCGTGGGGGCCGACATAAGGGTAGCGCGACGTTGGTGACGCCTCAGCAGCCGGGGACGTGCGTTCGACTTCGTCGGGTAGCTCGTTTGGAATCTCAGTGGCGGCGGCGGGCGCGACGGGCTGCGTAACAGGTTCCGCACCGGTCAGGCGATCGGCGAGCGCGGCCATCGCCGCCTCGACACGGCCGAGAGCTGCCGCGCTGTCTTCTGGTAGATCAGGCTTGGCGGCAGCGGCGCGTTCGCTCAGCGCCCCAAGGCGCACCTGCATGTCCTGAATGCTATCGGAATGGCGCTGATCGGCATCGGTGATCTGGCCGGCGAGCTGGTCGAGGAGCCGCTTGACGTCATCAGTAAGATCCTTCGCGGGCAGGTCTGCCGCGCCGGAGTCCTCTGAGTGGTCAATCCTCGTCATAACCGCTCCCGTCGCCGCCTCGGCGTCAGCTTCACCTTTCTGTCGAAGCGGCAGAACCTGGCGGGCCCGACCTCACAAAAAAATCGCCAGCAATGCGCGTTTCGAGCCCCGACTCGCGACGAATCGCTGGAGCAATCTGTAGACGATCACAGGGGGTCGTAAACGCTTCGTTAACGGCCCACGCGTCGCCTACGCCGTACAACCGGCGCGACTCGCACATTGCATCAACAGCCTTGCGCGAAGCTCGGCGGCGGATCTGCGCGTCGCCGATCTGGGAACAGCTTCACCGCGCCCGGTGCATCTACTCGGCTGCTGCTTGCACCGCGGGTGGCCGCCACCGCAGCCGCGGCTCGCGGGCGGCCTTGGTTTCGTCGAGGCGGCGGCGCGGGGCCAGCATCGGCGCCTGTTTGAACCGGCTCTTGTCGTTGCCGTGCTTGGCTTCGTGCGCAAGGAACCGCAGGGCGCCAATAAACTGGTCGAGGCTTTGCTTCGATTCCGACTCCGTCGGCTCGATCAGCATGGCGCCATGTACAACCAGCGGAAAGTACATAGTCATCGGGTGATAGCCCTCGTCGATCATCGCCTTGGCGAAATCGAGCGTGGTGACGCCGGTATCCTTGAGCCAGGCGTCGTCGAACAACACTTCGTGCATGCAGGGACGGTCGCCTTTGGGTCCGCCGTACGGCTGGCTCATCAGATCCTTGAGGCTGGCGCGGATGTAATTTGCTGAGAGCACCGCGTCCTCGGATGCCTGCCGCATGCCGTCGGCGCCGTGCGACAGCATGTAGGTCAGCGCGCGGACGTACATGCCCATCTGGCCGTGGAAAGCCGTGAGGCGGCCGAACGGCTGCGCATCGCCGGCATCGCCCATGTCCTCGACCAGGGTGAGTTTATCGCCATCCTTACGGATGAAGGGGAGCGGCGCGAACGGGGCGAGCGCCGCCGACAGCACCACCGGCCCGGCGCCCGGCCCGCCCCCGCCATGCGGCGTCGAGAAGGTCTTGTGGAGATTGATGTGCATCGCGTCGACGCCGAGGTCGCCGGGGCGGACCTTGCCGACGATGGCATTGAAGTTGGCGCCGTCGCAGTAGAAGTAGGCGCCGGCGTCGTGCACGACCTTCGCGATCTCGACGATTTCGCGCTCGAACAGGCCGCAGGTGTTGGGGTTGGTCAGCATGATCGCGGCGACGTCCGGGCCGATCGCCGCCCGCACGGCGTCCGCCGACACGGTGCCGTCCGCCATCGCAGGGATCGACTTGACGCGATAGCCCATGAACGCGGCGGTCGCGGGGTTGGTGCCGTGCGCGCTGTCAGGAACCAGGACCACGTCGCGCTTCGATCCGCTGGCCTCATGCGCGGCCTTGATCGCGAGCATCCCGCACAGCTCGCCATGCGCGCCGGCTTTCGGCGACAGCGAGACGGCTGGCATACCCGTCAATTCCATCAAATAGTCAGCGAGCGTCTCCATGAGCTGGATCGCGCCCCGCACGGTGCTCTGCGGCTGCAGCGGATGGATGTCGCCGATGCCGGGAAGCCGCGCCATCTTCTCGTTGAGGCGCGGGTTGTGCTTCATCGTGCACGAGCCGAGCGGATACAATCCACTGTCGATCGCGTAGTTCTTGCGGGACAGGCGCACGTAGTGACGCATCGTCTCCGGCTCAGCCCGCCGAGACGCGATTTCCCTTTCGATGGTTCGGGCAGATCGACCCCCGTACGGCCGATATCGCCGATCTCGAAGATCAGCGCTTCCTCGTGGTCCAGGCCGCGATTGCCGGTGAAGGTGGTGATTTCTGCTGATGTTGAGGAGCCCGGCGCGGTTGGGCGACCTTGCGAGTTCATGGCCATCACAGGATCTCCTTCAGCGCGGCGGCGTACGCGGCGCGATCGTCGTCGGTGTTGATCTCGGTCGAGGCGACCAGGATGAGGTCGGCGAGGTCGGGAGCGTCGGGTTCGAGGCGTGACACCGGCACACCGCCGAGGACGCCTTTCGCTGCGAGCTTCTCGATCACGTCGGCGGCATGCCCCGGCACCCGGATCGTGAACTCGTTGAAGAACGTGTCGTTGAGGACGGTGACGCCTTCGATTTTGGCAAGCCGTTCCGCGAGGTCGCAAGCGTGCGCGTGATTGACTCTGGCAAGCTTGCGCAGTCCCGCTTCCCCGAGCAGCGTCATGTGAATCGTGAAGGCGAGCGCGCACAATCCCGAGTTGGTGCAGATGTTGCTCGTCGCCTTCTCGCGGCGGATATGCTGCTCGCGCGTCGACAG
>LNEA01000513.1 GCA_001464855.1 Rhizobiales bacterium Ga0077530 | reverse complement strand
TCGCGCGTCGCGAAGAGGCCGACGTAGGGTCCGCCGAACGTCAATCCGTTACCGATCGACTGGCCCTCGCAGACAACGATGTCGGCGCCCATCTCGCCGGGCGATTTGATCGCGCCGAGCGCCACCACTTCGGTGACGACAACGACCAGCAGCGCGCCCTGCGCGTGCGCGGCTTCGGCGATTGGTCTCAGGTCGCGGATCGAGCCGTAGACGCTCGGATACTGGACGACGATGCAACTCGTCTCGCCGTCGATGGCGGCGACGGTGTCTTCCTTGCCGAGCGGATCGGGCGCCAATGCGGAAACCGTCGAGCCGCCCCATTTCGCGAGCGTCTCGGTGACGGCGGCTTTTTTCCGTCGGGTGATCCGGTGCGCCATCAGCACCGCTTCGCCGCACGCGGTCGAGCCATCGTACATCGAGGCGTTGGCGACATCCATGCCGGTCAGCAGCGCTACCTGCGACTGGAACTCGAACAGTACCTGCAGCGTGCCCTGCGTGATCTCCGGCTGATACGGCGTGTAGCTGGTGAGGAATTCTGAGCGCTGGATCAGGTGATCGACGCTTGCCGGCACGTGATGACGGTAGGCGCCGGCACCGACAAAGAACGGCACCGATCCGGCGGCGGTGTTGCGCGCCGCCAGCTTGCCAATCGCACGCTCGACGGCGATCTCACCCTGCGTCGGCGCGAGTGCGGGCAGCTTTTTCTGGAGCTTGCCGCTCGGCACATCGGCAAAGAGATCGTCGATCGATCGGACACCGATCTTGGCGAGCATGTCCGCCCGGTCGGCCGTATCGAGAGGGAGGTAGCGCATCGTCGGGCACTCGCTTTGAGAAGGTTGCGTCAGTGGTGCGCGGGCATGCCGGCGACCGTGACCGTGGCTCGGATAGAGTTGGCGATGTAACACTCGGCGTGAGAACGCTCGTGGAGCTTAGCGATATCGTCGTCGGTCGGGCGCTTATCGCCGGACCAGACGATCTTGGGATTGAGTGCAATCGCCGAGACGTACAGCTTGCCGGCTTCGTTCTTCGTCATCTCGCCGACGGCTGCGTCGGTGTAGCTGTCGATCGTGAAGCCGCGCCGGCCAGCAAGGGCGAGAAAGAACAGCATGTGGCAGGACGAGCAGGCAGCGACGAGCGCCTCCTCGGGATCGACGGCATCGGGTCGCGACATCGGCAGCGGGACCGAACTTGGCGCTGAAGACGCCGGCACGACGACGCCTTCGTCGAAGCGCCATTCGTGTGCGCGGCTGTAGGTGTTGTCGGCGAAGTTCGCGCCGTCACGCTGCCAATGCACGGTTGCGGAATAGGTGTGCGCCATCACTCGGTCCTATCCGTTGGCGACGAAATCGTCATAAGCGGCGCGGTCCATCAGCGCGTCGAGTTCAGCCGGCTTCGAAAGGCGGATCTTGAACAGCCATGCCTTGCCTTCCGCGTCCTCGTTGACGAGGCCGGGATTGGTGCCGAGCGCGTCGTTCGCCTCGACCACCTCGCCGGAGACGGGAGCGTAGACGTCACTCGCGGCCTTGACGCTTTCGACGACGGCGCAGGCTTCCTCGGCCGCTACTTTGCGCCCCACTTCCGGGACTTCGACAAACACGAGATCGCCGAGTTGCTCTTGGGCGTGGACCGTGATTCCGATCGTCGCGACGTCGCCGTCGACGCGGACCCACTCGTGCTCTTTGCTGTATTTCTCGATGGCCATGGCTCTCTCCGTAAGGGAACGCGGTGTTTTGTCGATCAGCGGACGTAGCGGTGTGGCGTGAAGGGCAGGTTGACGATCGTCGCGGGCATCGGTTTGCCGCGCACGACGAGTTGGATCGGTGTGCCGAGCGCAGCATGATCGCTTTCGACGTAACCCATGGCGACCGGGCCGTTGACCGAGGGGCCGAAGCCGCCGGACGTGATGGTGCCGATCGGCTTGCCGTTCGCGTCCCGGATTTCGGTGCCTTCGCGGGCGGGCGCGCGACCGGAGGGTTTTATGCCGACGCGGCGGCGGCTCGGTCCGTTTGCGAGTTCCGCCGTGATGCGCGAGGCGCCCGGGAAACCGCCTTCGGTGCGGCGGCGCTGCTGGATCGACCACTGGAGGCGTGCCTCGATCGGCGATGTCGAAGTGTCGATGTCATGGCCATAGAGACAGAGACCCGCCTCGAGGCGCAGCGAGTCACGGGCGCCAAGTCCGATCGGCTCGACGTCGGAATGTGCGGTGAGCAGCTTCCAGGCCGACGCGACGTGGTCGTTGAGCACTGCGATCTCGTAGCCATCCTCGCCGGTATAGCCGGACCGCGTGACGTGCACCCGGTGGCCGTCGAGGGTGGCGGTGCGACCGCTCATAAAAGTCATTTGCTCGACGCCAGGGATAAACCCGCGCAGCGCTCCCACCGCCTTGGGGCCTTGCAGCGCGATCAGCGAGCGTTCGTGGTCGATTTCGAGGCGGACGCCAGCCGGCAGCTTGGCTGCGATGTGGCGATAATCCTCGTCCTTGCAGCCGGCGTTGACGACGAGCATCAGCGTGCCGTCGCCTTCAGCGCCGGCTGGCCGCGTCACCATCAGGTCGTCGAGGATACCGCCATCGTCCGCAAGAAGTTGCGAATAGCGCTGCTGGCCGGGCTTGAGGTTGAGAATATCGGCGGGAAGCAGCGCTTCGAGCGCGCGCGCGGTCGTTTCATGGTCGGGGCCGTGCAGCCAGCAAAGACCCATGTGGCTGACGTCGAATAGCCCGGCCTTCTCGCGTGTCCACAGGTGCTCCTTGAGCACGCCGAGCGGATATTGCACGGGCATGTCATAGCCGGCGAAAGGCACCACCTTGGCGCCCGACGCGACATGCTCGTCATAGAGAAAAGTGCGCCGGTTGGGCGTACCTGTAGTCGGGTCGGCGCTCATGTGACGAGGTTCCACGCGGCTCTGAAGCCCGATGCGACCATTCGCACGAGCTCGGAGCCCCCTCTGTCACTGAACCTGAGAGATTCCGATCATCCGCCGATCAACCCAGCGAGTGACCTTACCCCTTCGGTGAGCCGGCCTTGCCACCGGCTGCTTTCCAGAGCGTCATCAATCTGCGGTCCCTTTTGCCTGAGAGGTTCCGGGGCGGTTGCTCCTTCGGCGCCGTCGCGCGACCCTGAGGCCACACGGCGATCTCTTCCGCAGATCTCGATTGACAGGCGCGAGGATAGGCCGCCTGACCGTCCTGTCAATCGCTGTGCGCGAAGTCCGTGCGGGAAAATCAGCCAGCGCCGGGCGCGTTCTGCTCGAATCCGACGAAGACGTCGATGTCGCCCGCGCGTGCGCCTTCCGGCACGTCGAACGTGACCGTGCGGACCTGCGAGAAGTAGGCGATCGGATTGTCGAGACTGACGGTCGATTCGACGGTCGCCCGGTCGCCGGCAATGCGGGCGCGCTTGGGATCGAGAACGGACACGCTGTAGGGCAGGGTAATCGAGCCCGGCCGGCCGCGCGGCCCGAGCAGGATACGACCGGAGAAGCCGTATTTCACAGTCACGCGGTTGCCTTCGATATGGCATTCGCGCGCCGTGCGGGTGATCTCGCCGCGATGCATGACGCCAAGGCCATCGCCTGCGCGCCCCGGCTCGTAGATGGTGACATGGTGATCCCGCGAGGCCACCTGGAAGCGCGGACATCCGCGCGCAACGCCTTCGCCGACGCTGCCGGTGCCTTCAGCCTTGGCCGACGACAGCATGCCCTCTTCGGTGACCCGTTTCGATGTACCGGTAGAGGATGTGCCGCCACCGAACATACCGCCACCCATACCGGACGTCAGTACCGACATGCCGCAGCCGGAAAGTGCGAGGCCGAGAGCGCCGGCGGCGAATAGGCGCAGCCCTGATGACTGCCACGAGCGTGCTTGAACAGTCACCCGGTCCCCATTCGTCTCCAACAGCGGTTTCGTCGCCGTCGTATGTTCAGTCGTCTCGGCGGCATGGCTTTGCGCAACTGACCGTGCACAGGACCGAGCCCCATTGTTCTTGATTTTATTCGGCAACTGTAGCACCTCGCTCAAACCCGTGCCAAGCTGAGACGGCGCGCGATGCGCGGCCACGTCCTGGCTCCGGCAATTCGAAAGTCGATTAACCATCGCCATGTCTCAACGTCCGACGCCGACAGATCAGGCCGCTTCCCGCGCAGCACTCACCATTCTGGTCGCTGCCCCGCGCGGCTTCTGCGCGGGTGTCGACCGGGCCATCCAGATCGTCGAGCTAGCGCTCGCCCGATTCGGCGCTCCGGTCTACGTGCGCCACGAGATCGTTCACAACCAATTCGTAGTGGAGGATCTCCGACAGAAAGGCGCCATCTTTGTGGAGGAGCTGGACGAAATTCCAGATACCGACGCCCCTGTGATATTTTCGGCGCATGGCGTTCCGAAGGCAGTGCCCGCGGCAGCGCGCCTGCGGAGGATGTTTTTCCTCGATGCGACCTGTCCGCTGGTGTCGAAGGTGCATGTCGAAGCCGAGCGCCACCACGCTGCCGGACGTGAGATCCTGCTGATCGGCCATGCCGGCCATCCCGAGGTGATCGGGACCATGGGCCAGCTCCCGGACGGCGCCGTGCGGCTGATCGAGACGGCGGCGGACGCCCGCACGATCTCCGTCGCCCAGCCCGACAACCTCGCCTTCATCACGCAGACGACTTTGTCGGTCGACGACACCGCGGAGATCGTCGCGATTCTCAAGGAGCGCTTCCCCACCATTTCGGTCCCCCACAAGGAGGACATCTGCTACGCGACCACCAACCGCCAGGCCGCGGTCAAGCGAATCGCGCCGCGCTGCGACCGCGTGATCGTCGTCGGCGCGCCCAACAGCTCGAATTCGCTGCGCCTTGTCGAGGTCGCCGAGCGTGCCGGTTGCCCCAAGGCGCTGCTGATCCAGCGCGCGCACGAATTGCCGTGGGCGGAATTCGACGGGATCGCCACGCTTGGCGTCACGGCCGGCGCATCGGCCCCGCAGGTGCTGATCGATGAGATCATCGACGCCTTCCGCGCCCGCTTCGATGTGTCCGTCGAAACCGTCGTCACGGCCGAGGAGAACATCGCCTTCAACGTGCCGCGGGAGCTGCGCGACGACGCGCTGCCACGCACGCCGCGTCGCAGCCAGGGGTGAGACGTCCATGGCTGTTTATACGGAAGTCTCAGACGACGATCTTGCGCGCTTTATCGACGGCTATGACCTCGGCGGGCTGCTCTCGTGCAAGGGCATCGCCGAAGGCGTCGAGAATAC
>LNEA01000512.1 GCA_001464855.1 Rhizobiales bacterium Ga0077530 | reverse complement strand
AGCGGCTGCGTTGGTGTCACGCGTCGCGATCAAGGTTGGCCGTCGCTCGATTGGAACCGTCGCGAGGACCGGATCGCGCGCGTTGGCAGCGGCTTCATCCGGGAAATAGAGGCGCGTGAAGGCGTGCGTCGGCATCCCGCGCATGAAGACGACGACGTTGACGTGCGGCGCCTGCGCGCCGTCAACCGATCCGGGCTTGATGGTATCGAAGATGAAGCGCGACTGCGCGTCAGTCCCCGTCCCCATGCGGCCGAAACCCTTGAAGCCGACGTTGGAGCCGCGCGGGTCCGAGGGATGCGCGTAACGCCCCTGCTCGTCGGCCTGCCAGATTTCGATCATGGCGTCGGGGATGACGTCGCCATGGCCATCGAAGACGCGGCCTTCAATGCGGATGCGCCGGCCGGGCGTGTTGTCGTCGGCAAGCCGGCCATCGGCGATGCTCGCAAACGCGTAACCGTACTGCTCCGGCGTCAATGCATAGGCAAAGAACGGCCCGACGGTCTGCGATGGCGTTTGTCGCCGTTTGGTCATGCGCTGCCGCCCTTCATTCGATCGGTGTCTGGCAGCGACCGCGCAGCACGAAATCGAACTCGTAGCCGAGCGCGAACGACGGCTCGGTGTGATCGAGCATGAAGCGCGAGACCAGCAGATCGCGGCTTGCTGCCGGCACGCCCATGTAGATCGGGTCGTAGGCCAGCAGCGGATCGCCCGGGAAATACATCTGCGTCACGAGACGGGTGACGAGGCTTGGACCGAACAGCGAAAAATGGATATGCGCGGGCCGCCAGCCGTTGTGATGGTTGCCCCACGGATAGGCGCCGGGCTTGATCGTCGTGAAGCGATATCGGCCTTCGCTGTCAGTGACGCACCGACCACCGCCGAGAAAATTCGGATCGAGCGGCGCCGCGTGCTGGTCGGTGACGTGGACGTAGCGGCCGGCTGAATTCGCCTGCCAGATCTCGACCAGCGTATCCGGCTGCGGGCGACCATCCTCGTCAAGCACACGCCCGGTCACAATAATGCGCTCGCCGATCGGCTCGGCACTCTTGACGGCATTGCGTGTCAGGTCAGCGTCAAAGGGGCGCAAGCTCTCGTGACCGTAGACCGGCCCGGTGATTTCCGACAGCGACTGGCGGAGCGGAATCAGCGCTCTCGTCGGTCCCCGCAGCACTGAGGACTTGTAGTCTGGCGTCAGATACGGCGGCTGCGAGGACCAATCGCGCGGGGCATAGGTCGCCGACATTGGGCCTCTCCTCAGTGCTTCCTCATCGCCTTATTTTTCGCGAGCTTAGCAGCATCACCGGGCCCGAAACAAGCAAGCGAGCCATACCTAATACGGGAGGCCCACGTAGTTTTCGGCAAGCGCGGCAGCGGCATGGCGCGAGGTCGTCACGTAATCGAGTTCAGCCTCCTGCAGCTTGCGCGCGAACGGTGTCGCATCGGGGAAGCGATGCAGCAGCGTCGTCATCCACCAGGAGAAGCGGACGGCTTTCCACACCCGCGCCAGCGCGCGGCCGGAGTAGGCGTCGAGGCCAGCCGTCGACCGTTCGCCATAGAACTCGCGCAGGCCCTCGAACAGGTAGTGCACGTCGCTCGCCGCGAGGTTGAGGCCCTTGGCGCCGGTCGGCGGCACGATGTGAGCAGCATCGCCGCAGAGGAATAGGCGGCCGAAGCGCATCGGCTCGGCGACGAACGACCGCAAGCCGGCGATCGACTTTTCGAATGATGGACCGATGGTCACGGCGGCAGCCGTCTCGTCCGGCAGGCGCCGGCGCAGTTCGTCCCAGAACCGCTGATCGGACCAGTCCTCGACCTTGTCGTCGCCATCGCATTGCACGTAGTAGCGGCTGCGAACAGGCGATCGCATCGAGCACAACGCGAATCCGCGCTCATGGCTCGCGTAGATCAGCTCGGGACTTACCGGCGGCACGTCAGCGAGCACCCCGAGCCAACCAAACGGATAGGCGCGTTCGAAGGTCGCAATCGCGCGATCCGGCACAGATCGGCGCGAGACACCGTGAGACCCGTCGCAACCCGCGATGAATTCGCAGTCGACGCGATGCGTCGTGCCGTTGTGATTGAAGGTGACGTAAGGCGCATCCGAGTCGAAGCTGTGCGGCGTGACGTCGACGGCGTCGAAAACCGTCTCCGCGCCTGCCGCCTCGCGACCCGCCAGCAAATCCGCGGTCAACTCCGTCTGCCCATAGACGACGACTCGCTTGCCGCCGGTCAGCGCGTGCAAATCGATGCGGCGGCGCGTGCCGTCGAAAGCAAAGTCGATACCGTCGTGC
>LNEA01000511.1 GCA_001464855.1 Rhizobiales bacterium Ga0077530 | reverse complement strand
TGCGATGCAGGAGTTGGCCGAGCAACAGCCCTGCCGGTCCCGATCCGATGATGACGACCTGCTTGCGCATCCCTTTTGGCTCCACCCGAGCGCACGACTTTTTTTGATGCGGTTGGCCGAACCACCGCTTTTCGTGCAGTCTATCCTGGAACAGTTCGCTGCACAGCGGCACATCGAAGGATTCAGCGGTCATGCGCAACCTGCTTACGGACATCGAGGGCCTGCGCGTCGGCCACGCGCACGATACCGCGCTCGCGAGTGGGGTAACGGCGATCATTATCGACGCCGATAACGTCGCGTCCGCCGTTACCCGCGGCGGCGCGCCCGGCTCGCGCGATACGACGCTTCTCGAACCCGAGATGACGGCCCAAGGTGTGAATGCGGTGGTCCTGTCCGGTGGCTCATTGTTCGGCCTCGACGCGGCCGGCGGCGTCTGCAACTACCTGCGCGGCACGGGCGCTGGCCTGCGCATTGGACCGGTCAACATTCCCATAGCCGTGCAGGCGATCACGTTCGACCTCATCAATGGCGGCAACAAGGATTGGGGCCGCAAGCCACCCTACTGGGACCTCGGCTGGCAAGCTGCCGAGCGCGCGACCGATGGCGACTTCGCCCTCGGCACGGTCGGCGGCGGCTATGGCACGACAACGGTGACGCTCAAGGGTGGCGTCGGCTCAGCCAGCATGGTCACAGCAAGCGGTTTCCGCGTGGCGGCGATCGCGGTGGTCAACTCGGTCGGCACGGCGACGATCGGGAACGGCCCGCATTTCTGGGCAGCGTCAGTCGAGGTTGGCAACGAATTTGGCGGGCTCGGCATGCCCGCGCATCTTTCGCCGTCCGACCTTGCACTGCGCATGAAGGGCGGCCGCCAGCCTGCGACGACCATTGGCCTCGTCGCCACCGATGCGATCCTGACCAAGCCGCAGGCGAAGCGCCTCGCGATCATGGCTGACGACGGCCTCGCGCGCGCCGTCCGCCCCGCCCACGCACCGATGGACGGCGATACCGTCTTCGCCGTCGCGACGCAGAGGAAGCCGCTGACCGATCCGCTACCGGATATCACCGAGATCGGCATGGCGGCCGGAGATTGCCTCGCACGCGCCATTGCCCGTGGCGTCTACGAAGCAACGGCGCTGCCATTCCACGGCGCGATCCCGTCGTGGCGAGATCGGTTCGGCAAGACTTGAGAGGGCTCAGAACCGCGCGGCGCGATAGGGATGTGGATCGGTGAACGGCGCTTCGCCGGTCATCACCTCGGCGAGCAACCGCGCCGTCACCGGCCCGAGCGTGAACCCGAGATGGTGATGGCCGAAGTTCATCCACAACCCCTTCTTGCCGGCGGCCCCGCCGATGACTGGCAGCATGTCCGGGAGACACGGGCGGCGCCCCAGCCACGGCTCGGGATCGAGCCGCTCAGCCATCGGGAATGCCGAACGCGCCAGCGGCTCGACGCGGTCGACTTGCACCGGATTCGGCGGCGCATCGCGGTGGGCGAATTCCGCCCCCGTCGTCACGCGGATGCCACGCGTCATCTGGGTCATGGCGTAGCCGATCGAGGTATCGATGACCGGCCGGCTCAGCGTGGCATTGCCTTCTGCCCGGTAGTGCATGTGGTAGCCGCGCTTGACGCCCAGCGGCAGCATCACACCCTGCGCGCGCGTCACAGTGTCGGACCACGCGCCCAGCGCGACCACAACATCAGGAGCAGAAATCCAGCCGTCACGCGTCGCCACCTTCCATCCAGCGCCATCTGCCGTTAGCGATCGCGCTTCGCCTTCGACGAGCGCGCCGCCGCGGCGTACAAAAAGATCACCGTACGATTTGCCGACCGCGCCGGGATCGGCGACGCTGACGGGATCAGGAAGAAACACCGCGCCCGCGTAGACCGACTTGAGGTGCGGCTCCAGCTCGGCGATGCCGGCCGGATTGAGCGGCTTGGCGTTGACGCCATAAAGCGTCTTGTTCTTTTCGTCCTCGCGCACCGCGTTGTCGAAGCCCTTTTCGTCGCGGTAGAGGCGAAGATAGCCGGTCCGGCGCATCATGCCGGTGATGCCGGCCTGGGTCATCAGATGCTCGTGCTCTTCGACACAGCGCGTGATCAAAGGCGTCATCGCCTTGGCCGTCGATGCCTTGCCTTCCGGCGTCGACCACCGCCAGTAGCGGAACATGAAGCCCGCGATACTTGGCAGCGACGACAATTGGTAAGCCGCCTCCGTCGATTGGTTGCGCGCATGACGCAGGATCGTCGACCATTCACGCGGAAAGAGATACGGCACGATGCCTTCGCGCTGGATGATGCCGGTATTGCCGTAGGACGTTTCCTCGGCGACGCCGCGGCGATCGACCAGCGCCACCGACTTGCCTCGCTGTTGGAGGTGAAGCGCGGTGGACACGCCGACCATGCCGGCGCCGAGGACGATGACATCGTTGCTCATGTTGGATGGATCCGGTTCAGATGATGCAATGGAGCTCGTGCGGTTTGATTTCGGCCTTTGGTCATTTCGCTCCCGGGCTCGTCTCTTCCGGACGCCGCTTCGCCATGCCTGCAGTTAGGCACAGTGCCTACCGTTCCAGCTTCCAATTGTCAGCGCCGAATGGCAATAGTCATCGACATGGCGGCCATGCGGCATTTCCTTAGGCACCCGCGCGGCGCAACCGAGAAGGCACGACATGACGGCGGACACGAACCTCAGGATCGACGGCAAGCGGCTGTGGGACAGCCTGATGGAAATGGCGCAGATCGGCGCCACGCCCAAGGGTGGCGTCAAGCGCCTGACGTTAACCGACCTCGACCGCAAATCGCGCGATCTGTTCGGGGAGTGGTGCCGCAAAGCCGGTTGCAGCATCAAGGTCGACCGCATGGGCTCGATGTTCGCGCGCCGCGCCGGCGCGGACGACAGCCTGCCGCCGGTCTTGATCGGCAGCCACCTCGACACCCAGCCGACCGGCGGAAAGTTCGACGGCGCGCTCGGTGTGATGGCGGCACTCGAGGTCGTGCGCTCGCTCAACGATCTCGACATCAAGACGCGCCACCCGGTTGAGATCTGCATGTGGACCAACGAGGAGGGTTCGCGATTTGCGCCGGCAATGATCGCGTCTGGCGTTTTCGCGGGCGCCTTTACGCTCGAGCAGGCTCTAGCGACCCGTGACCCAGAGGGCAAAGTCTTCGGCGAGGAACTCGACCGGATCGGCTATTCGGGACCGGAAAGCGTCGGCGGCCGGCCGATCCATGCGCTGTTCGAGTTGCACATCGAGCAGGGCCCGATCCTCGAGGAGGAAGGCACCGAGATCGGCATCGTCACCGCGGCCAACGGCCAGAAGTGGTATGAGATCACGCTCACCGGCGTCGAGAGCCATGCCGGTCCGACGCCGATGAACCGGCGCAAGGACGCGCTCCTCGGCGCCGCGCGTATCGTCGAACTGGTCAATAAGATCGGCCACGACCACGATCCGGCTGCCTGCGCGACTTGCGGCATGATCGAAGCCTATCCAAATTCGCGCAACGTCATTCCTGGACGCGTCTTCATCACGGTCGATTTCCGCCACCCGGATGGCGAGAATCTGATTTCGATGGATAAGGCACTGCGGGCTGGCCTCGCCGAAATCGCGGCGCGCACCGGCGTCACTGCCGAGATCAGCATGGTCGCGGACTTCCCGCCGCAGCCGTTCGATGAGAGCTGCGTCGCCGCCGTCCGCAATGCCACCGCGAAACTCGGCTACTCGCACCGCGACATCACCTCGGGCGCCGGACATGACGCGGTCTATGTCGCGCGCGTCGCACCCGCCGCGATGATCTTCACGCCGTGCATCGACGGCATCAGCCACAACGAATCTGAAAACATGACGCCGGAATGGGCCGCTGCGGGCACCGACGTGCTCCTGCACGCCGTGCTCGAAAAGGCCGAGGTTGTGGGCGGGAAAATTTAGCAGACTGTTGAAGAAGCGTTGGCAAGTCGTCAGGCTTATTCAGCCGACCATTTCAAGTCACCCTTCAAATCATCGAAGCAGGTCTGGCATACCCATTCATAGCCAGCGCCTTTGGGATAGTCTTCGGAGGTGGCATAGCCCTCCCACTGAATGTCCGGGCCTTCAAACTTCACAAATTTGGCCCAGCAAGCGGCGCAGTGATCGTGGTCCCACCTTTCGCTCCACTTGGTGTAACGGCGAAATTGCAGTCGCAACCCCTCGAGGTGGCTGGCATTTTCTATCCGCCATTGCTTCTCTGTACTCGCCGTCACGACACCATCAATAGGTAGGCAGCCGCACCAAATAGTGGGCGGCTGACGCTCTGGATTGCTACGTCGCTAGCCTGGCGTAGTGTGCGCCGTTCAATCGCCCACGGGGTGGCCGCTACTGAAACGCAACCACTACCGCGGCTGCGCGTTCGACGCACCGCGCGCCGGCCCGGCGGCTGACGGTGCTCCGGCCCCGCTACCCGGCATGCTCCACAGCGTATTGGCTCCGGCATCGCCCCCCATGAACGTCGTCGGGAACGTGCCACCCCATTTCTCGATCTTACGGTACTCGACGACCAGCGGGTTCTGCGCCAGTGCCGCCCCCATGACTCGAACCGCCTCGGCCTGCGCTTCGCCTTGAACCTTGATCTCGTAGGCACGGCCGTCGGCGCGGGCCTTGTCGGCATCACGCTGCGCTTCGGCGCTCTGGGTGATCTGCGTCGAGGTCAACCGCTGGCGCTCGAGCACGAACTTCTCCGTCTCCGACTGCTCGCGTGCGACCTGCTTGTCGCGGATGGCCTTCGTGTACTCGGGCGGGAAGCCGATGTTGACCACCGAGAAGCCGGTGATCTGCACGTCGTCGGGCATCCTTTTCGAGAAGGTCGCCATGGAAATATCGCGGAACTCGACACGCTTGCGGAGCAGATCGTTGACGGTGTAGCCACTCGTCACGCCCTTCACCGTGTCGTTGAGGCGCGGAAGAATGATGCGTTTCTCGAACTGATCGAGGCTACCGAACTGGACGTAGAGATCCTTGACGTGATCGCGCTTCACGAGCCAGTTGATGGTCACCTGGATGGGGATTTCCAGAGGGTCCTGCGAGGCCGCTTCGAGCGTCATGGAAAAGGCGCGCTCGCGCACTTCCATTTCCTCGACCGTATCCGCCCAGGGGAACTTGAAGCGCAAGCCGGGATCGACGACGTCGATGACGTTGCCGAAGCGCTTGACGATGCCGACGTGGCCCGCGTCGATGCGATAGATGCCGAGCCAGATCGTCATCAGGATCAGCACGGCAACCACAGCGACCCCTACGCTGCCCAGTTTGAGCGACGAGCCACCTGGCAGCCCCCCGATAGTCGGCGTGGAATTTCGCATGACAATTGCTCCCTGATGATCTGAGCGCACAGCCGGCGTCGGCGGCGCGGCGGAATTGCGGCCGAGCGATCATATCGTCCGCCGCCAA
>LNEA01000510.1 GCA_001464855.1 Rhizobiales bacterium Ga0077530 | reverse complement strand
AGGATCTCGGGTGACGAGCCGACGAGGGCGAAATCGCCGAATTCGAGATGGAACAGAAATGGCGACGGATTGGTACGCCGGAGCGCCCGATACAACGCAAGGGGCGGCAGCGTGAACGGCGCGGAAAACCGCTGCGAGACGACGATCTGGAACGCATCCCCCGCCGCGATATAGTCCTTGCAGCGCTCGACCATGGCCCGATATTCGGCCGGTGTCGTATTGGAGACAGGCTCGGGCGCCTCCAGTGGATCGAAGACAGTGCGCGCACGATGCGGGAGCGGCGCGTCGAGGCCGGCGACGACATCTGAGAGCCGCGCCCGCGCAGCCTCGTAGGCCTTTGCCGGATCACCGCCTGACTGCGGGTAGACCGGCGTGACGAGGGTCATCTCGTCCTTGACCGCATCGAAGATGACCATGACGGTCGGGCGCACCAGGATTGCGTCGCGCTCGATCAGGCGGATGTTGTCGTAGCCGAAATAGCCGAACACGCCGGCCGCCATCGGCGGCAGATCCAGCGGAATGTCGATGCGGGACGCATCCAGCAGCGCGCGCAGCGAGGCGAGTGTTGGGAGTGTTTCGGGCGCGAAGGTGTCCGGCGTTCCGCGTGGTGTCCGGTTGATCTCCGCACGATTGCCGAACGCGCGCCAGATGATGTCCGGTTCGAGGCCGATGATCGAATAGCGTCCGCGTACTTCGCCGCCCTCGACGGATTCGAGCAGAAAGCTCATCGGCCGATTGTCGGACAGCTTGAGCATCGCCGAAACCGGCGTTTCGAGATCAGCGACGAGCCGCGTCCACACGACCTGCGCGCGCCCTAGGCCGTAAGTCGCGGCGAAGGAGTCGAAGCTGGGCTCGACCTCGACGGGAGGGGCGGGAGGGCGCGACATCAACGGAAGTCCTGGATTGGCGGAACAGATGCGCCCGACCCTAGTGGCAGATCGCCTGCGAGGGAAGCTACTGCCCCGCTTCTAGGCCCATCGCACGGCGGTAGACAGCCTCATTGATGGTGAAGCCGAGGCGCGTCTGTAGCGCGTTGACGTAGGCGCCGATCGCATCGCTCTGGAGCTGGCGCTCGAGGTCTTTGCGCAGGGCGTCCCGCTGCTCTGTAGTCGGTGGCGGCGGATCGACGACGGCGCGGACCGCGATGATGGTTCGCGATTTACCATCGGGGCTCTCGACTGC
The DNA here is from genome assembly GCA_001464855.1 of Rhizobiales bacterium Ga0077530. Lineage (GTDB taxonomy): Bacteria > Pseudomonadota > Alphaproteobacteria > Rhizobiales > Hyphomicrobiaceae. The sequence continues at coordinate 5,181 of LNEA01000510.1, read as the reverse complement.
CGCTGCGGTCCCACGTGCGAGCGAGAACGCGCGCTGGACGGCGGGTCGGGCGAGCCCCTCGGCCTGCTCGCTGCGCGTGACGGGCTGGGCAAGCTTGACCTCGAGGTTCAGCTCCTTGGCGATGTCCTCGAGCGACGTGCCCTTGTTGACACGGTCGACGATGGCCTGCGCCGCCGTATTGAGCGCGGTCCGTCGCTCGGCCTCGATCCAGGCTACCTTGACGGCGTCTTGAACCTCTTCGAACGGTTTCTGGCGCTCGGCGGTGACGCCGGCGACATCGACCCACGCGTAACCGCCAGACTCGAGCTGGACCGCCTCGCGATCGAGGCCGCCGCCGCCGATGAAGGCGGATGCGAAAATCTTGGCTGCATCGGGATTGTCGAGCGCCGGCTTGCCGTCGGGCTTGAGCCCCTGCTTGTCGGTCGCGTCGATTTCCATGAACGGCACGTTCAACCGCTCGGCAATTTCCTTGAGACTGCCGCCGCCGGCGCGGGCATCGTCGACGCGATCGTGCAGATCCTGGAGCGCACGACCGGCGCGCTCGCCGGCGATACGGTCGCGCAGGCGATCCTTGACCTCTTCGAAGGTGCTCTGCTTGCCGGGCGTAACTTCGGTGACCCGCAGGATCACGTTGGCGAAGGTGCCTTGGACGACCTCGGAAAGCTGGTCCTTCTCGAGCCTGAAGGCGGCGTCGGCGATCTTTGGATCGATCATGTCGCGCTTGGTCAAGGCGCCGAGTTCGATGTCGCTATCTTTGAGGCCAAGCGCCTTGAGGCCTTCATCGAAGGACGTTGCCGCCTTGAGAGTGGCAAGCGCCTTGTCGGCGGCAGCGCGGTCAGGGAAGGAGAGCTGCTGGACCTTGCGCCGCTCAGGCGTTGCAAACGAGTCCTTCTCCTGCTCGTAAAGCGCCTTCATATCGGCGTCGCTCACCTCGATGCGTTTGCGGACCTCGGCATCGGTCAGAAGGATAAGCGGGACTTTGCGATATTCGGGGGCCACGAACTGGCGCTTGTTCTGCTCGTAATAGGCCTTCATCTTGGTTTCGTCGGGATCGGCGACCTTGCCGGACACCTCGGGATCGAGCGTCAAGAGGGCGATCGTGCGCGTCTCGCCGCGATAGCGATGCAGCGTATCGATCATCACGGCCGGCGGCACGTTGCCCGCGGTCAGCGTGCCGGTGATTTGCTGTCGGATCTCATCCGCGCGACGTTCCGCAAAGTAGCGCTGCTCGGTGAGGCCGTTCTGGCGCAGGATTTCCACGAACGCGTCACGATTGAAGGTTCCGCCGACACCTTGGAAGCCGGGATCGTTACGGATGGCGTCAGCAATTGTCGCGTCCGACAGGTAGAGGCCAAGGTCGCGGGCGTGGTTGTCGATCGCGGCGGTGCCGACGAGCCGGGAAATTACGCGCTGATCGATGCCGAGGGCGCGGGCCTGGTCGACCGTCAAGCGCCGGCCGAATTGGCGTGAGAGGTTGCTGATTTCAACCTGGAGGGCCTGCTGAAAGGCGTCCGTCGAGATCTCGGTCTTGCCGATCTTGGCCAATGGCCCTTGCCCGCGACTCTGAAAGACGTCTGCGACGCCCCAGACCGCGAACGCGATGATCAGCAGTCCCAGCAGGATCTTGATGAATATGCCTTTGACGCCGCGCCTCAGTGCTTCCAGCATCTTGGTCAGAATCCTTGCGTTTGACGGAGGCGCGCGGATGGGGCCTCACGGCGGCGGACCATTGGTGCCGCCCATTTCCCGCTCATATAGGCGGTATGCGCCAGTGCGTCCACAGGCCGTCCACATCCAACCGACAATCGCGGCCGATCGGCGAGGATTGGAGGGGGATGGTTGCACGGCGAGGATTGCAAGCGCCGGGGGGGCGCAATAGGAATGGCGCCATCGGCAACGGCGAGGACGGGACATGACGGCAACCGAAATCAGGCCGCTGGTGGCCGGGAACTGGAAGATGAACGGCGTGGCGACGGCGCTGGCCGAGGCCGAAGCCATGGCGAAGGGCATCGCAGCGGTGCCGGATAAGGCCGATGTCTTGATCTGCCCACCGGCGACGCTGGTCGCTCGGCTTGCGGGCACAGTTCGCGGGTCGCGCATCGGTGTCGGCGGCCAGGACTGCCACGCGAAGGCCAACGGCGCCCACACCGGCGATATCTCCGCCGAGATGCTGAAAGATGCGGGCGCCAGTGCGGTGATTGTCGGGCATTCCGAACGCCGCGCCGATCACGGCGAGGATGACGCCATTGTCCGCGCCAAGTGTCTGGCGGCACATCGCGCAGGCCTCATCGCAATCGTCTGCGTGGGTGAAACCGCAGCCCATCGCCAGGCCGGCCAAACCCTCGCCATTGTCGGCGGGCAGCTTGCCGGTTCGTTGCCCGAGACGTGCCGTGCCGCAGATACGATCGTCGCCTATGAGCCCGTGTGGGCCATTGGTACCGGCTTGACGCCGACAGCGGGCGATGTGGCCGAGGTGCACGCGGCAATTCGGGCGGCGTTGACGAAGCGGTTCGGGGCCGAGGGGGCGCAAATGCGCATCCTCTACGGTGGGTCGGTGAAAGCCTCGAATGCCCGCGAGCTGATGTCAGTCGCCAACGTCAACGGCGCTCTGGTCGGTGGTGCCAGTCTCAAGGCGGACGATTTCCTGGGGATCATTGCGGCCTATGCGTGAGCGCGAACGACGCAAGGAAGTGACCAAGACCATGACCGCACTGTGGATTCGATCGGGGCCGGTGGCAGCGCTGGCCGTCGCGCTCGCCGTCGCATTCACGGTTTCGACGAGCGCTGCGCCCCTCGATCCGCAGACTTGCGAGCAGCTGCAACTCAAGCTCGATGGCTTGCGCAGCGCCGGTGTTGAGGCGGATATGGCGCTGGGTCCGGTCCAGGCCAAGTCGACCTTGCCGGCCGAACGGCTGAGCCGGATCGGTGCCTTCATCGAGACCGAAGAGCAGCTCAATTTCCGCTGTGGGCTCGCCAAGCAGCGCATCGTGCTTCCGACGACGATCGAGGGCGGCGAAGAGGAAGTGCCGAGCCCCATCGATGCGTCCGCGGAGAGCGCGCCGGGGGCTCTGCCGTTGCCGCAACGCGCACCTAGGGCTGCGAAAGAGGCTGCGGCCAGCAAAGCTGGGCCTGCCACAAAGGCACGGGCGCCCGGCGCCAAGGTGCCAGCCGAGGGTACCAAGCGTCGCCCCGTCGCGACGAAGGCCAAAGACAGGGCTGCTGCCTCAGGCCCTGCAGCGAAGCCGGTGGCAACCGAGGGCGAGGCGCGCAAGGCCGCCAAAAAGAAGACCGCCGTCGCCGGCGCGGGAGGAGACGGCTGCGCCCACGGCCAAGCAATAGGCCGCAGCACAGGTGTTGGCGATCGCAGCCGACATGGTGTAGACCACGCTTCAACACGGCCGGCCCGACCGGCTGCAATCTGTTGCGCACCGCCGCCCGCTGCCGGTGCAAGACCTCAACGAGGCATGGAATGGCAACCGTTCTGCTGGTGGTACACTTGATGATTGCCTCGGCTCTGGTCGCCGTGGTGCTGCTGCAGCGCTCCGAAGGCGGGGCGCTGGGGATGGGCGGTGGTGGCGGCGGCGCCGGCGGTTTCATGACCGGTCGGGGCACCGCCAACATGCTGACGCGCCTGACGGCGGGCCTCGCGGCGGCATTCTTCCTGACCTCCATTTGCCTGACCCTGATCGCCCAGCAAAGCCGCCACGGAACGTCGCCGCTCGATCGTCCGGCGGCCGGTGCCCCGGCGGTGCCGGGCGCGACCAAGTCCGACGCCCCCGCAACCGCTCCGGGCACGCCGTCCGAGGCGCCCGGCGGCGGGCTCCCGCAGGTGCCGGCCAGCCGCTAATACCGATTGCTGAGCCTCGCGGCGATCAACCGTAGATCGTACGGGGCGAGTGTGTGAGCTGTGGATGGCGCGTGTACGTGTGCGCAACGCTGCCGCGAATCGTGTGGAACAGGCGTAAGGTGGAAGCCCATGGCGCGGTACATCTTCATTACCGGCGGCGTGGTCTCCTCGCTCGGCAAAGGGCTGGCTTCTGCGGCCCTTGGAGCACTCTTACAGGCCCGTGGCTACAGGGTTCGGCTGAGAAAGCTCGACCCCTATCTCAACGTCGATCCTGGTACGATGAGCCCGTACCAGCACGGCGAGGTATTCGTCACCGATGACGGGGCGGAGACCGACCTCGACCTTGGCCACTACGAGCGCTTCACCGGCGTTCCGGCAAAAAAATCCGACAACGTCACCACCGGCCGGATCTACCAGGACATCCTCAACCGGGAGCGCCGCGGCGACTATCTCGGCGGCACCGTGCAGGTGATCCCGCACGTCACCGACGCCATCAAGAATTTCGTCATCGCTGGCAACGAGGAGGTCGATTTCGTGCTCGTCGAGATCGGCGGCACGGTCGGCGATATCGAAGGTCTCCCGTTCTTCGAGGCGATCCGCCAGCTCGGCAACGAACTGCCGCGCGGCCATTCCGTCTACATCCATCTGACGCTGATCCCGTTCATCCCGTCGGCCGGCGAGCTGAAAACCAAGCCGACGCAACATTCGGTCAAGGAACTGCGCTCGATCGGCATCCAGCCGGACATCCTGCTGTGCCGCTGCGAACGCGAGGTCCCGACGTCGGAGCGCCGCAAGATCGCGCTCTTCTGCAACGTCCGCGATGGTGCGGTGATCCAGGCGCTCGACGTCGCGTCGATCTACGACGTGCCGCTCGCCTACCATCGCGAGGGGCTCGATCGTGAAGTGCTGGCGGCGTTCGGCATTGAAGGCGCGCCGGCGCCCCGCCTCGACACCTGGGAGGGTATCTCTCGCACGATCGCCAACCCGGAAGGCGATGTCACGATCGCGATCGTCGGCAAGTACACGGGCCTCAAGGACGCCTACAAATCGCTGATCGAGGCGCTGGTGCATGGCGGCCTCGCGCACAAGGCGCGGGTGCGGCTCGAATGGATCGAGAGCGAGGTTTTCGAGAACCGCGACCCTGCTCCCTACCTCGAAGGCGTGCACGGCATCCTCGTGCCCGGTGGGTTCGGCGAGCGCGGCTCTGAAGGGAAGATCCTCGCGGCCAAATTCGCGCGCGAGCGCCGCGTCCCGTATTTCGGCATCTGTTTCGGGATGCAGATGGCGTGCATCGAGGCAGCCCGGAGTCTGTGCGGCATCAAGGGCGCCAGCTC
>LNEA01000509.1 GCA_001464855.1 Rhizobiales bacterium Ga0077530 | reverse complement strand
GGCTCCAGCTCGATCGGCAGATGAACCGTCTGCGTCACGAACTTTGTCGCGGCATCGGCATACTTCTCGATGAATTGGACAAAAAAACCGCCGACGACGGCACCGCCGAGCGTCGCGATGCCTCCGACGACGGCGCCCACCAGCAGCGCGATCGATAGTTCGAAGCGGAAACTATCCGGCGAAACGAACTCGAAGATGATCGCGTGAAGCGCACCTGCCAATCCGACATACAGCGCACTGATGCCGAACGTGATCGCCTTGGTGTGTGCCGAATTGATGCCCATCGTATCGGCGGCCAGCGGTTGATCGCGGATGGCCATCATCGCGCGCCCGATCCGGCTATTCACAAGGTTGCGCGCCAGGATGAACATCAGCACCGCGCAGGCGAGCACAATCAGATACATCCATTGATCCGGACTGAAGGGCAGACCGAATGGCGTATCCGGCTTGAAGATGTTGATGCCTTGGACGCCGTGGGTGAGGGGCTCGAAATGGCGATACTTGAGAAACTGCGGTACCGCGATTGCGAGCGCGAATGTCGCCAGCGCCAGATAGTGCCCTTCGAGACGAAGGGCCGGCAGGCCGAACAGATATCCAACGATGAAACACACCAGCATCGCGACAGGCAGCGTCGTGATGTAGTGAACCTCGTACCGGTCGATCATAATCGCGGCAACGTAGGCCCCGACGGCAAAGAACGCGCCGTGCCCGAGCGAGATCTGGCCGTTGAACCCGGTCAGCAGGTTGAGGCCCAGCACCGCGATCGAGTAGACGATCATCAGCGACAACTGGAGGAAATAGAAGTTCGAGATCAGGCCGGTGTGGCCGCCAATCAATGGCAACAGTGCCGCCACCACGACCGCCAGCCAGATCCACATCGACACGGGCTTGCGTTCGCTACGCTTCGCCGTCTCGGTCATCATCGTTGGTGGAGCGTCACCCGTGGTGGCTGTCGATGCCATGATCAGACCCTCTTCACGGTAACGCGGCCGAAGAGGCCTGATGGTTTCAGCGTCAGGACCGTGATCACGATCAGCAGCGCCACGGTCAATTTCTCGCCGTTACCGATAAGGTAGAACCCCGTCGCGCGCTCCAGCATGTTGCCGAGGTACGCAACCATGTTCTCAAGGACACCGACAATGAACCCGCCGGCCACCGCGCCGCCCGGGCTCGTGATCCCACCGACCAGCGCACCCGCGAACCCGTAGAGCAGGATGCCGGCCATCATATTGGGTTCGAGGAAAACAACCGGCGCAACGAGCACGCCAGCCACCGCACCGACGGTCGCCGCGAGGCCCCAGCCGAGCGCCAGCATCCAATCGACGTTGATGCCGACGAGGCGCGCTGAATCCGGGTTGAGGGCGGCAGCCCGCATCGCGAGACCGAGAGGCGTCAGGCGGAAGAAGCTGAACAGCAGCGCAAGCATGACCACCGCGACCACGATCATGCCGATCTGATGCGCGCCGATAAGGCCCGATCCCGCGAACGACACATTTGGGAACGGTGACGGGAACGGCTTGACCGTATGGGTCCAGATGGCGCCGGCGAGTGAATGGAAAATCGCGAGCAGACCGATGAATACGACGACGATCGACAGGACCGGCGCTGAATGCAGCGGTCGCAGAATGACACGTTCAATCGTGACGCCCACACCGAACGAAAACAGCATCGTGAGCGGCAGCGCGATCCAGAACGAGTAGCCCCATGTGATAAGCTGCCAGCACACGAACGCGCTGAACATCGCCATTTCGCCTTGGGCGAAATTGATGTGATTGGTCGAGACGAAGATCATCACCAGCGCCAGCGCAAGGAGCGCGTAGATCGCCCCGTTCGCCAGTCCCGACGCCACTTGCTGGAAGAGCTGCTCCATGAGTGCTCGCTGCCTCAGTAGCCAAGATACGATTTGCGGATCTGCTCGTTCGAACTGACCTCTGCCGAGGTGCCCGACATGACGACGCGCCCGGTCTCGAGCACGTAGGCATTGTCGGCGAGCGCCAGTGCCAGCGCCGCGTTCTGCTCGACGAGCAGCATCGACACCTTCGACTCTTGATTGATCCGGCGCATGATGCGGAAGATTTCCTGCACGATGAGCGGCGCGAGACCAAATGACGGCTCATCGAGCAGCATCAGGCGCGGGCCGAGCATCAGCGCCCGCGCGATTGCCAGCATCTGCTGCTCGCCGCCGGAGAGCGTCCCGGCCTGCTGTGCCATGCGCTCCTTGAGGCGGGGGAAATACGTGAAAACCATCTCGAGATCGCGCGCCGCCTGCGCCTTGTCGCGACGCGTGTAGGCGGCGACGCGGAGGTTCTCCTCGACGCTGAGCGCTGTGAACGTCCCGCGACCTTCGGGCACGTGTCCGACGCCGAGCCGAACGATCGCTTCCGTCGCCTTGCCGGCCACCGATTGCCCATCGACAGACACGGACCCCTCGGTGCGCACCATGTTGCAGATCGCCCGCAGCGTCGTCGTCTTGCCGGCGCCATTGGCGCCGAGGAGCGTGGTGATGCTGCCCTTGGCCAACGAGAAATCGATGCCATGGAGCGCCTGCGATGGCCCGTAATAGGCTTTCAGGCCTTTGACTTCGAGCATGTTGCTCATATCTCGGCCCCCGTTCCGAGATACGCCTTGATGACATCCGGATTGCGCTGAACCTCAGCCGGCGTGCCTTCTGCAATCTTGCGGCCGAAGTCGATCGCGACGACCTTGTCCGAAACCGCCATGACGAGGCTCATGTGGTGCTCGACCAGCAGCACCGTCACCTTCTGAAGATCGCGCACGCGGCGGATTTGCGCTTCGAGCACATCGATCTCGTCATGGTTGAGGCCGGCCGCGGGCTCGTCGAGAAGCAGGAGCTTGGGGCTCGCCGCGAGCGCGCGTGCGAGTTCGACGCGCTTGCGAATGGGGAAAGGCAGCGGGCCCGCCGGCATCAGGGCGAACGGTTGCACCTCCATGAATTCGATCAGCTCCCACGCCCGCTCGGTGATGCGCTGCTCCTCGGCGGCGACGCCCGGCAATCGCAGTCCGTTGGCTATGAAGCCGCGCGAGCTTTGGCTGTGGCAGCCAACTTTGACGTTGTCGAGCACGGTCAGATGATCGAACAGCGCGACGTTTTGAAAGGTGCGGCCCAGGCCGATCTTCGGGATGGCATGGCGCGGGGCGGACAGGATCGACTTCCCCTCGAACTGGATGTCGCCGTCATTCGGGATGTAGAGACGAGATAGGCAGTTGAAGAGGGTCGTCTTGCCGGCGCCGTTGGGGCCGATCAGGCCAGCGATCTGGCCCGCATGTATGTCGAAGGTGATGCCGTCAAGTGCCACGATCCCGCCGAAGCGGACAGACACGTCTCTCACGCTCAGCAGCGGCACTGCCATGGACGACACGGCATTGCGCGTTGCTGAGACTGGCTCAACCACAGCGACCACTCAGTTTCTCCCTTGTAGCCCGCCCATCGATCGTGGCCGCGCTCTTTATTGATTGCATTATTGGCCTGCGCTCTACGCTGGCCCTCGCAACCTTGCCGTCAACTTGCCGCGTTTTACGACGGACGTCCAGACCCTTGTCCGGACTCGGAGTAAGCAAAAATGCCTAAAGGTTCACGCCCTTGCGAACGCAATGCCTCGCCGACGTGCGGCATGATCGTTAAAGGCCGCGACGACATGCGCGGCCCACCAGCGCGCACCAGAGCATCGGAGCCGAGGCTTGACCCTGAGCGGCGGAGGCGATAGCTGATCGAGGGGTCGGGCGGCCGCGCTTGTGAACGCTGAGCCGGGCCGTGCGTTTCCCGCCAACCCTCCGATCCGGCCCAAAAAATCGAGATCATGAGCGCGAGCCCCCTTGCACGTTACAACGCTCGCGTCGAAGCGGGAGAGGCGAGCCACGATGACGCCCAGGCGGCGATCGCGGCGCGTCTCGAGAACCTCGCGAATGAACTGAAGGACTGGCGTCCGGCAAACGGAGGCTGGAAGCTTTCCAATCTATTTGCCGCCAAGCGGCCTCCACCAAACGGCGTCTACATCCACGGCAAGGTCGGCCGTGGCAAAACGATGCTGATGGACCTGTTTTTCGACACCGTGGACTTCGCGCCGAAGCGCCGTATCCACTTCCACGAATTCATGGCCGAGACGCACGATCGGATCGGCGAAGCGCGCAAGAAGTTCACTGGCGATCCGCTCCCGCATGTCGCAAGTGCCATCGCCGATGGCGCGCAGCTTCTGTGCTTCGACGAGCTGCATGTGACGGATATCGCCGACGCAATGATCCTCGGCCGGCTGTTCAAGGGGCTGTTCGAACGCCAGGTCGTCATGGTCGCGACGTCGAACCAGCCCCCGAGAGGCCTCTACCTTAACGGGCTCAATCGCGCCCTCTTCCTGCCGTCCATCGATCTCATCGAGCAGCACATGGACATCGTCGAACTCGGCGCAGCCAAGGACTTCCGCCTCGAGAAGCTCGCCGGCCAACCGCTCTACTTCACGCCCGCCAATTCCGATCCGCGCCGCGCGCTCCGCGCCGCGTTCACGCGCCTCACGGGCGTGTGGAAAGGGAAGCCCATGACGCTCGACGTCAAGGGCCGCCCCCTCGTCATTCCCGAAGCGGCCCGCGGCGTTGCCTATTTCACCTTTGACGATCTGTGCGCCAAGCCGCTCGGGACGCTCGACTACCTTCACATCGCGCACGCGTTTCATACGGTGATCATCGAGGGTATCCCGAGCCTGCCGCCCGAAAAGCGCAATGAGGCGCGCCGGTTCATCAATCTGATCGATACCCTGTACGATGCCCGTGTCGGCCTGATCGTCTCTGCGGCAGCGGAGCCCGATGAGCTGTACCCAGCAGGTGATGCCGCCATCCTGTTCGAGCGCACGGCCAGCCGGCTGATCGAGATGAGGAGCGAAGCGTATCTGGCGAGCCGCGCCGATCGTGGTGAGGCCGCCCGCCCGACGGGATGAGACCCAACCGGGAGAAACGTGCCGGAGCCGCAATCCTGAGCCACCCTGCATGGCGGTCATGGCAACGGGTTGACCGTATCAGGGCGGTGCGTTCTTCTCGAAGGCTGACGTTGGTGCGCACCGGCGGCCCGATGCCGAGGTGACGAGGAGTGAATTTTCATGGCGTTCTGGAAGTCTCAACCATCGAAGCCCTCCAAGCCGGGCGAGGAAACACCGGCCACGGCCGACGGCACCACAGCGCCAAACGCCGGCGGGCTCGTCACCGCCACGACGCACACGCCGCTCGCGGTTTCAGAACTCCGGCGCGTCGTCGATGCCACGGCCCTGGGCTTCAAGACCACGACCGAGCTCGAACCCGCGCGCGGGCTGATCGGGCAGGATCGTGCGCTCAAGGCGATCCAGTTCGGCGCCAACATGGCGAGCCACGACTTCAACATCTTCGTGCTCGGACCCGCCGCGTCGGGCAAGACCACCGCAGTCCGTCAGCACCTCGAGCGCAAGGTCAAGGATCAGCCGACGCCGCCCGATTGGGTCTACGTCAACAATTTCGAGACGCCCAACCGTCCGCTCGCACTCAGCCTGCCGACGGGCCGCGCCCGCGCGCTCGTGAAGGGCATGATCGGTGCGATCGACGAGTTGCGCAACACGCTGCCGGCGATCTTCGAGGGCGAGGAATATCAGGCGCGGCGGCGCTCGATCGAGGAGGAGTTCCGCTCCGGTCAGGAGCAGGCGTTCGAAGCGCTCAACGTCAAGGCGAACACGCAGAACATCACGATCCTGCGGACGCCGACGGGCTTCGCCATGGCGCCAATGCACGAAGGCAAAATCGTCAAGCCGGACGTCTTCAACACGCTGCCCGAAGCGATGCGTAAGCAGGTCGAGCAGCGCATCGAGGCCCTGCAGAAGGAACTCGAGACGATCATCGAGCGGATGCCGAAGTCCGACAAGCAGCGCCGCGCAAAACTCAGCGAGTTGAACGAGGAAGTCGCCGCACTCGCTGTGCATGAGGCGCTCGACGACATCGCCGCCGCCTTCTCCGATCTGCCCGCCGTCCTGAGCTACCTCGACGCGGTCGGCCGCGACCTCGTACGCAACGTCGGTCTTTTCCTGGCGCCGGCCGGCGAGGAAAACGAGCTTGTCCGACAGCCCGCGGATACCGCACGCGACGTCCGTTTCCGCCGCTACATGGTCAACCCCATGGTGTCGCGGACAAGCGATGATGCGTCGGGCGCCCCGCTCGTCGAGGAACTCAATCCGACCTACGGCAACCTGATCGGCCGCGTCGAGCACATCGCTCAGATGGGTGCGCTGATGACCGATTTCCTGCTGATCAAGCCGGGCTCGCTGCACAAAGCGAATGGCGGCTATCTGATGATCGACGTCCGCAAGTTGCTGATGTCGCCTTTTGCCTGGGAGGCATTGAAGCGCGCCATCAAGGGGCAGGAGATCCGCATCGAGCAGCCGTCGGAAATGAACGGATTGATGTCGACGCAGTCGCTGGACCCTGAACCGATTCCGTTCGAGACCAAGGTCGTTCTGCTCGGTGACCGTGAACTCTATTACCTGCTCGCCGCCAACGATCCCGACTTCTCGCGCTTCTTCAAAGTGCAGGCGGACTTCGACGACTCGATCGAGCGCTCCACCGAAAACGATCAGGCCTACGCGCGCCTCATTGCCTCGATCGTGGAGGAGCA
>LNEA01000508.1 GCA_001464855.1 Rhizobiales bacterium Ga0077530 | reverse complement strand
ACGCAGGCGATCGACGAAAGCATCCAGCGCTCGGATCGCCTTCGCGACCGCGCGCAGGAAACGATTGAGCGCCAGATCGTGCTCGTCGATACGACCGGCGCCAAGGTGGGCCAGATCAATGGCCTCGCCGTCCTCCAACTCGGCGATTTCGCGTTCGGCCGGCCAAGCCGCATCACCGCGCGCGTGCGCATGGGCTCCGGCCGCGTCACCGATATCGAACGAGAAGCCAACCTCGGCGGCGCGCTGCACACCAAGGGCGTGATGATCCTGTGGGGATTCCTCGCGGGCCGCTATGCGCTTGACGTCCCTTTGGCACTCGCCGCGACGCTGGTGTTCGAACAGTCCTACGGCGGTGTCGATGGCGACAGCGCATCGTCCGCCGAACTCTACGCGCTTATCTCGGCGCTCGCCGAAGTCCCGATCCGGCAATCGTTCGCCGTCACCGGCTCCGTCAACCAATGGGGCGAGGTGCAGGCGATCGGTGGCGCCAACGAGAAGATCGAAGGCTTCTTCGACGTCTGCAAGACTCGCGGCCTCGACGGGCAGCAGGGCGTGCTGGTGCCGCGCGCCAACGTCCAGCATCTCATGCTGCGGGAGGATGTCGTCGAAGCCGTGAAGGCCGGCAAATTCGCCATCCACGCCGTCGAGACGATCGACCAGGGGATCGAGATTTTGACCGGGATCAAGGCGGGAACCCGTGGCGATGACGGAAGCTTCGAGGCTGGTACGGTCAATCGGCGGGTCGAAGAAAAGCTGCGCGAGTTCGCCGAGCGCGGCCGCGCCTTTTCCAAACGACAGGG
>LNEA01000507.1 GCA_001464855.1 Rhizobiales bacterium Ga0077530 | reverse complement strand
GCGGGGCTGCTGCGCGACGCCACGTTCTCGCTGGGGTCACGGGTGCCGTTCGCGGAAGGGCAGATGCTGCGCACGCTCGCGGGGATCAAGACGGGCGTTTTCGGCACCCTCGATCCCGGCGACTGGAGTGCGCGGTATGGATTGAACAATCAGCCTTCCAAGGCGCGGTAGCTCACGACCTCGCCGGCATCGTCGAGTTCATACACGAGGGGCACGCCGGTCGCGAGTTCGCGCTTGATGATCTCTTCGCCGCTCAGCCCTTCGAGTTTCATGATCAGCGCGCGCAGCGAGTTGCCGTGCGCCGCGACGATCACCTTTTTGCCAGCCGCGAGGCGCGGCCGGATCTCGGCTTCATAGTAGGGCAGCACGCGGACCGCGGTGTCTTTCAGGCTTTCTCCACCCGGCGGCGGCACATCGTAGCTGCGCCGCCAGATCAGGACCTGGTCCTCGCCCCATTTCTTGCGCGCGTCGTCCTTATTCAGGCCCGAGAGGTCGCCGTAGTCGCGCTCATTGAGTTTCTGGTCGAGGATCGTCTCGAGGCCCTCCTGGCCAAGCTCGGCGAGAATCAGCCGCAGCGTGTGCTGGGCACGCACGAGAGAACTTGTGTACGCGATGTCGAAGCGAAGGCCGGCTTCCTTGAGCAGCCGGCCAGCGCGGTGTGCTTCTTCGACGCCCTTCTCGGTGAGATCGGGATCCTTCCAGCCGGTGAACAGATTGAGCTTGTTCCAGGCGCTTTCGCCGTGACGGACGAGGACGAGGAGCTGGGTCATGATCGCGTTCGGTTCCGGATTGTTGGCGTATTTTGAATTCTAACGGCTGGCGGGCGTTTCAGATCCCGAGAACGTCGGCCATGGTGAAGAGGCCGGGCCCTTTGCCGCGGCCCCACAAAGCGGCCTTGACCGCGCCACGGGCGAAAATGCCGCGATCGGTCGCGAGGTGAGTCAGTACGATGCGCTCGCCGTCGGCCGCGAAAATGACGCTGTGCTCGCCGACGACATTGCCGCCGCGAAGCGTCGCAAAGCCGATGTCGCCGCGCTTCCTGGCGCCGGTGTGGCCGTCGCGGGAACGGACGCTGGTTTCGGTCAGTGAGACGCCACGCCCTTCTGCCGCGGCCTCACCGAGCATCAGTGCGGTGCCGGAGGGTGCGTCGACCTTGTGCTTATGGTGCATTTCGAGCACCTCGATGTCGAAGTCTTCATCGAGCGCGGCGGCGACCTTGCGCGTCAGCGCGACCAGCAGGTTGACGCCGAGGCTCATGTTGCCCGCCTTGATGATGGTCGCGTGACGCGCGGCGGCCTTGATCGCGGCGTCGTTCTCGGGCGTACAGCCGGTCGTGCCGATGACGTGGACGATGCGTGCGTTGGCGGCGAGCCCTGCGACCTCGACGCTTACCGCCGGGATTGTGAAATCGAGGATGCCGTCGACCTTGGCAACGATGTCGAGTGGGTCATCGGTGACCATGACGCCGATGGTGCCAATGCCCGCGAGTTCCCCCGCGTCCTTGCCGAGCGCATTCGATCCCGCGCGCTCGATCGCGCCGGCGACCACGGCGGTGCCGTTCGATGCCTGCACGGTGCGGATCAGCTCCTGCCCCATGCGGCCCGCAGCGCCCATAATCGCCAGCTTCATCGCGCTCATTGGTCTACCCCGATCGATTGTATTGAGGCCCTATAGCACCGCGCCGCGCCCGCGTGGAAGGCCCACAACGTCTAGCCTCGCGCGACCTGTGCCGCGACGCAGACCCAGCGGCCGCCTTGGCGCGCCCAGATGTCGGTATAGCGGCCGCTACCGGCGCTGCCGTCGGGCTTGGTATAGACGGTGCGTGCATGGATGATCGCGACGTCGCCGAACAGGCGGATGTTGACGTCCTCGGGCCGCAGCCCTGTCACCCCTGCCGGCTGCGCGATACGGGCGAGAAATCCGGCGCGGTCGACCAGCGACGCGTCCGGGTTGGTGTTCAAAAAATCCTTCGACAGGTTCTCCTCGAACCACTGCACGTTCGATTCCGCAACGGAGCGGACATAGTGCTCGTTGAGCTTGCGAAGTTGATCCAGGTCATTCATCGGGGTCACTTTCTCCGCGATTATTCAAGGAATTTGCATTCGCCTTGATGCCGCGCCCAAGGGGTGAAACACTGTGCCCGTGCCGGTCAACGAACCGGTGCTGACAAACAATAACCGTCTTGGGAGGATACAATGAAAAACCGCGTCCATCGCGGCTTTAGTGCTTTGCTCGTTGGGGCGTGCGTGGTCGCCCCCACCGCCGCCCTCGCCCAGAAATCGGGCGGAATTCTAAAGACCTACAACAGCTCCAATCCGCCGAGCGCCTCGATCATCGAGGAAGCCACGATCGCAACCGCGTTCGCTTTCGCACCGATCTTCAACAACCTCGTCATTTTCGATCAGCGTGAGCCGATCAACAAGCCGGACGCGATCCGGCCGGAGCTTGCAGAAAGCTGGTCTTGGGACGCGACCAACACCAAGCTGACGATGAAGTTGCGCCAGAACGCCAAGTGGCATGACGGCAAGCCGTTTACATCGCAAGATGTGAAGTGCACCTGGGATCGCATTCTCGGCAAGGACAAGGACACGTTCCGCAAGAACCCGCGCAAGCTGTGGTGGGCCGCGATCAAGGAAATCGTGCCGAACGGCGATCATGAGGTGACGTTCGAACTCAGCCGCCCGCAAGCCGCGTTCTTGAGCCTGCTCGCATCGAACTTGTCCCCGGTCTACCCGTGTCATGTACCGACGGCCGCCATGCGCACCAAGCCGATCGGCACTGGCCCGTTCAAGTTCGTCGCCTTCGAAGCGAACAACGTCATCCGGATGGAGAAGAACCCCGACTATTGGCGGCAGGGGCGTCCCTATCTCGACGGCGTCGAAATCCGCATCATCGGCAACCGCTCGACGCGCATCCTCGCGTTCGCAGCCAACGAATTCGATATCACCTTCGTCGCCGATGTAACGGCGCCTCTCGTCGGCGATGTGATGAGCCGGTCGCCGCAAGCGCAGTGCAAGCTCGTGCCGACAGGTGTCAGCACGAACCTGCTGGTCAACCGAACCAAGCCGCCATTCGACGATGCGAAGTTGCGCGACGCCATGACACTCGCGTTGGATCGCGACGCGATGGTCAAGATCGTCACCTCGGGCAAGGCGAGCATCTCAGGCGCGATGATGGGTGAGCCTGAGGGCAATTGGCCGATGCCGAAAGCCAAGCTGATGCAGTTCGCCGCCTACGCTGGGACGATGGAGGAGCGTCGGGCGAAGGCTCGAAAGATCATGGCAGACTTGGGTTATGGACCGGACAAGAAATTGAAGGTCAAGGTCGGCACGCGCGACTTCCAGGCCTTCAAGGACCCGGCGGTGCTGCTCGTCGATCAGCTCAACCAGATCTATTTCGAGGCGGAGTTGGAGATCATCGAATCGACGCTCTATTACGGCCGCGTCGCGCGTGGCGACTATGCCGTGGTCCTCAATTTGACCGGCTCCGGCGTCGATGATCCCGACGTGACGATGGTCGAGGGCTACACCTGCAACTCCGAGCGCAACTAC
Organism: Rhizobiales bacterium Ga0077530; assembly: GCA_001464855.1. Taxonomy (GTDB): domain Bacteria; phylum Pseudomonadota; class Alphaproteobacteria; order Rhizobiales; family Hyphomicrobiaceae. The sequence goes on along the minus strand of LNEA01000507.1, from coordinate 9,775 downwards.
ACGAAATATTGCAACAAGGACGTCGAAGCCCTGATCGAGAAGCAGTCGCAGGAGATTGACCCGAAGCGGCGCCTGGAGCTGGTCTGGACGATCGAGAAGATCCTGATCGAGGATGCGGCTCGTCCGATCATTTTCCACGGCTTTGCGGGAACCTGCTGGCATCCGCACGTGAAGAACCAAGTGCTGCACGAGAACTCGATCTACAACAATTGGCGCCTCGAAGACGTGTGGCTCGACAAGTAGCAGCGCCAAGTCAGCGGGACGGTGCAGGCGACGGGATCATCATTGGTCCCGTCGTCTGAGTTCCTGCGCTCCGGCGATCTGTCGGCTCGCTGCATGGAAGCGATGCCGTTTCACGGGGCGACGCCGAGCACCTTTGTCGCTACCAGGTACCTGCGCGAGATCAGGTCCGGACTTATGCCGGATACGGGACCGCGAACGCGATGCCGCTGACAGCAGCGCGCGCCACTTCAAGCCCGCAGCCTCACGAGGGACCACGGCCACGGTGGTGCAGCCGTTTGGATCGGACATGGCTGCCGATGCGTCATCAAAAGTCTCTCCAGGAGGAAACGTTGAATAGTCGAAACTCACTTGGCTTGGTCGCGGTGCTTGCACTGTCCTGGGCCGCACTTCCCACTGTCGCAATGGCTCAGAAGCCGGGCGGGGTCTTGCGGTCCTACGAAGTCTCGAATCCGCCGAGCGCGTCGATACTCGAAGAGGCGACCAGCGCCACGGCGCATCCGTTCATGGCGGTCTTCAACAATCTCGTCATTTTCGATCAGGCCGAGCCGATCAACCGGCCCGAAGTCATTCGGCCCGAGTTGGCCGAAAGCTGGACCTGGGATGCCGACAAGACCAAGTTGACGATGAAGCTGCGCCAGGGCGTGACTTGGCACGACGGCAAGCCCTTCACGTCCAATGACGTCAAGTGCACCTGGGACTGGAGCACGGAGAAGGTCGCGAGCGGTTTCCGCAAAAACCCCCGCAAGCTGTGGTGGGACAATGTCAAGGACGTCACGACCAACGGCGATCATGAAGTGACGTTCGTCCTCGGACGCCCGCAGCCGTCATTGCTGACGCTCATGGCGTCAGGGCTGTCACCGGTCTATCCGTGCCACGTCCCGGCGCGCGTCATGCGCGTCAAGCCGATCGGCACCGGGCCGTTCCGCGTTGTTTCGTTCGAGGCGAACAAGATTGTACGCCTCGAGAAGAACCCGAACTATTGGCGCAAGGGTCGCCCATATCTCGATGGGTTGGAGTTCTCGATCATCGGTAGTCGCGGCACGCGCCTGCTCGCATTCGCCGCCAAAGAGATCGACATGACTTTCGTGTCGGATGTGACGGGTCCGCTGCTCGCCGATGTCAAGGCACGCAGCCCCGAGGCGACCTGCGAGTTTGCGATGACCGGCGTCAGCGCCAATCTTCTCGTCAACCGCGAGAAAGCACCCTTCGACAATCCTAAGCTACGTGAAGCGATGATGCTGACGCTCGATCGTGATGCGATGGTGAAGATCGTGTCGGGTGGCAACGCCGCCATCAGCGGTGCGATGTTGCCGCCGCCGTCTGGTGTGTGGAGCGAGCCGACTGAAAAGTTCATGACGCTGCCGTCCTATGCCGGGACGATCGAAGAACGCCGCGAAAAGGCGATCAAGATCATGGCGGAACTCGGCTACACGGCAGACAAGAAGCTCAAAATTAAAGTCGGGACGCGCGATTACCAGTCCTACAAGGATCCCGCCGTTCTTCTCGTCGACCATCTGAACCGCATCAACTTCGACGCGGAATTGGAGATCATCGAGACGTCGCTCTACTACGGCCGCATCACGCGTGGCGACTACGCGGTTGCGCTCAACCTCACGGGGACCGGCGTCGACGATCCTGACGTGACGATGTTCGAGGGTTATCTGTGCGGTTCGAGCCGCAACTATACGAACTACTGCAACAAGGACGTGGACAAGCTGATCTACGAACAGTCGGCTGAATCGGAAGTCGCAAAGCGCAAGGCAATCGTTTGGAAGATCGAGCAGTTCCTTGCCGAGGACGCGGCACGGCCGATCATCTTCCAGAACCGCTCAGCAACGTGCTGGCACCCTTACGTGAAGGGGTACGTGCTGCACCAGAACTCGATCTACAATAGCTGGCGCTTCGAGGACATCTGGCTCGACAAGTAACAGCCAGGGCTACTCAACGCATCGGGCGCACCGCGCCCGATGCGGACAGCAGACGGTCGAGTTTCAGGCCTGCTTTCCGCGCGTGATCGCTTCGGTGATCATGCGCTTGGCTTCGTCGGCATCGCCCCAGTGGTGGATCTTCACCCACTTGTCGGGTTCGAGATCCTTGTAGTGCTCGAAGAAGTGCTGGATCTGCTGGAGCGTGATGTCGGGAAGGTCGGCGTAGGTGCGCACGCGCTCGTAGCGTCGCGTCAGCTTGACTGACGGCACCGCAATTACCTTCTCGTCGCCGCCCGCATCGTCCTCCATCACCAGCACGCCGACCGGCCGGCAGTTGATCACGGCGCCGGGGACGATCGCGCGCGTGTTGCAGACGAGCACGTCGATCGGGTCACCATCCGCGGAAAGCGTGTGCGGGACGAAGCCGTAATTTCCCGGATAGCGCATCGGCGTGTAGAGGAAGCGGTCGACGAACAGCGTGCCGGAGGCCTTGTCCATCTCGTACTTGATCGGCTCGCCACCGACCGGCACCTCGACAATGACGTTGATATCCTCGGGCGGGTTCTTGCCGATCGGCACGGCGTCGAGGCGCATGGGGCAGGTCTCCATCCAGTTTCGAACGGCGCGGGTATATCGTCCGGTCGGCACTTTTCTGCGACCGGGTTGGCGCAATCAATGCGTCATGGTGGAGTATCCTGAGTTGACGGCGACGACCAGCGGCGCGCTGAAGGAGGCAGAAGCTATGGTGAAAGTGGCTTTCAAAATCGCGGCAGGCGGGCTGGTGGCGCTTGCTTTCGCCGCGGCCGTCGATACGGCGGCGGCGCGGGAGCCAAAGAGCCTCTACACCACGATCGACCTCAGCGCGTGTAAGGTGGTGCAGCGTCATCCCGACGGAAATACGTTTTCTTGCAATGGTTTGCCGGGCTATCCCGTGATTTACGGAGAGGGCGATCTGCGCGCGTTCGTAAGTGTCGGCCCTCACTCCGCCAAACAGAAGCGTCGTGCGCAGGATCAGACGCTGGGGCCGTTCAATACGATCTTTCAGGGCACCTCGCGGCGCGCGACCCTCGAATGGCGGGTGCATGGCGAGGGCGACAAGAAGATCCCGCACGCGACCATCCTGCGCTACTTCACCCGCAACGATACTGGAAGGGGGGAAGTGCTGGTCATCATGCACGTCAGCGCACGCGAGACGTGCCAGGCCGGCATTATCGATGCCCTCGCCGAACCCGAGGCTATGGCGATGGCGAGGCAAGTCGCCGATGGCACGGCGCGGACGTTTTCCTGCACGGATGAGCCGGTGGTGCATGGCAAGCGCGGCAAGAGCCCGTTCTGATCGGGCTCGCCGCTATGCTGGCGGCCGCCAGCCGTAAACCCAGTCGTACCGCGCCATCAGGCGCGATGCCGGAACAGCGGCTAGGGCGATGTTTCGCGCCATCGCGGCGGCACCCGAAAGATGGAAGATGCGGCCGTTCCGACGCGATGCGGCAGCGATCGCATTGACGCGGTGCCGCCGCGCTGTCTCATAGTTTTTCAGTGCGCCGGGAATGTCGGTCGGCCGTGTCGCGAGGCAGTCGGCCAGTACGACAGAATCTTCCAGCGCCATCACACCCCCTTGCGCGAGAAACGGCAGGATGGGATGTGCGGCATCGCCGACGAGGGCGATGCGACCGGCCGCGAGGCATTCCAGCGGCCCGGTCTCAAACAGCGCCCAGCGGCGCCACTCGGGGGCGGCTGCCAGCACAGTCGTCAGCGTCGGCGAAAACGCGGCGAGGTGGGGCGCGAGGGTGGCCCAGTCGTTCGGTGCCGCCCAGTCATCGATCATGCGGTCGTCGGGTACGATGGCAACGACGGCAATTTTAGCTCCCGCCTCCACCGGATAGTGGACGACATGCGCGCCCGGCGCGAGCCAGACGCCGACGGTGTTCGGATCACCGAGCGCCGCCGCCGCAGAGGCCGGCAGAAGCGTGCGCGATGCGGCAGTCCCGGAAAATTCAAGACGTGCTTGCGGCGCGACAACCTTGCGGATGACGGAGCGGATGCCGTCGGCGCCGATGAGTACCGCGCCACGCAGGGTGTCGCCGGTCGCGCTACGGACTTCGACGTGATCGCCGTGCGCCGTAGCGGTGGAGATCGTCACGCCGGTCATGAATTCGATCAACGGCTCCGCCGCGACCGCCGCAAGCAGCGCTGCCTGAAGGTCGCGTCGATGCACGACCCAATACGGCGCACCGTGGCGCTCTTCGATCCAATCGCCGAGCGGCATCCGAGCGAGAATGCGCCCGCTTGCCCCTTGATGAATGACAATCTCGGTCGGCCGGCCGGCGCGGGGTGCGAGGCGCGGCGCGACGCCGAGCGCCGTCAATGCGCGCACGCCTGAGGTCGCTGCTCGAGAATGCGTGACGGAATCGATCGCTTGGCCAGCGCCAGCGCCGTCGCGAGGCCGGCAATCCCGCCGCCGGCAATCAGGACGGGGTCAGGATGTGCCATCGCGCTCGCCTGGACGCAGCGTTATCGGCGGCGCTCAGACGCCTTCTACTTCGGCATCGACAAGGCAGCCTTTGGGCTCGGTGTCGGCGGCGCCCAGCCGCGGGTCGTGGACATAGAGCGTCGAGCAGTACGGGCACAGGACCTGCGCGTCGGAGCCCATGTCGAGGTAGACGTGGGGATGATCGAACGGGTCGCGTGCACCCATGCACTGGAATTCCTTGGCGCCGACGTAGATCTTTTCGACGCCGAGATCGTTGGCGAAATGCGGCACGACGCTCGCGGCCATCGGCAGGTTCCCTGTTTCTGGCGCGGCCGATCGGCCCGCCGCGGATCAAGTGCGGCGCACCATAGCGGTTCGGATCGCGAAATGGTAGGGGAGCAGCAGGCGCCTGCGACCCTGCGGCTAGGCGACGATCCTACGAAGGAGACTCATGGCGACTTTCACCCATGATAGCGTTGAGATCGCCTACCTCGACGAGGGGACCGGCGATGCGATCCTGCTGATTCACGGCTTCGCCTCGAACCGGACCACCAATTGGGTCGATACCGGCTGGGTCAAGCTGCTTGTGGCAGACGGTCGCCGTGTGATCGCGTTGGATAACCGCGGCCATGGCGCGAGTTCCAAGCTCTACGATCCCACCGCCTATACCGCGCCAGCCATGGCCGAGGATGCGCGCGCGCTGCTCGATCACCTCGGTCTCGCCCGCGCCGACGTCATGGGCTATTCGATGGGCGCCCGAATCACGGCATTCCTCGCTATGGCGCATCCCGAGCGCGTGCGGTCGGCGATCTTTGGCGGCCTCGGCCTCAACATGATCAGGCCGATGGCCGGGACAGGCCCGATTGCCGCGGCCTTGGAAGCTCCTCACATCGACGACGTGGTCAGTGCGACGGCGCGCACGTTCCGCGCTTTCGCCGAGCAGACACGCAGCGATCTCAAGGCGTTGGCATCTTGCATACGCGGCGCCCGCGACCCGATCCGGCCCGAGGCGCTCGCGCAGTTGCACTGTCCGGTGCTGGTCGCGGTTGGCAGCGAAGACGTGATCGGCGGCTCGGCGGTCGACCTCGCAGCCGTTATTCCTGGAGCGGAGGCGTTGGTGATCGAGGGCCGCGACCACATGAAGGCCGTGGGCGACCGCCAATACAAGGACGGTGTGCTCGCGTTTTTAGCGCGGCGACCCTGAATAAGTTCGACTAGGGCATTGTCAGGGGCCGAATTTCCGCCACCTTGCTCGCGCAACGATACGTGGGGCAATTAGCGGTTCAGCCGCGATTCGTAGGGTCGAAGGGGGAAACTAGGGTGAACGCGTCGGGTTTCGCGCCGAACCGTGTCCGGTTCGCTTCGACGGATGGGGCATGAGCACGCTCTCACGCTACATTTTCCGTCAGGCGGCGACCACGACGGTGATGATCGTCCTGTCGCTGACCGCGGTGGTGTGGATCGCGCTCGCGCTTCGCCAGCTCAACCTCGTGACCGCCCAAGGCCAGGACACCCTGGCGTTCCTCAAGATCACGGTCCTTGGCCTGCCGAACCTGATGGCGGTCATCGCCCCGGTGGCCCTGCTGATCGCCACCATCCAGCTTCTCAACCGTCTCAGCGCCGACAGCGAACTGATCGTCATGACGGCCGCCGGCGCCAAGGTCTGGGCACCGGCTCGCCCCTTGCTGCTACTCGCCGTGCTGGTCAGCCTTGTCGTCGTCGTCTTCAACTTCGTCGTCATGCCCTGGAGCAGCCGGGCGCTTCGCGACGCCGTTGTCGCCGTCCGTACTGACTTGATCACACAGGTCATTCAGCCTGGCCGTTTTACAAACCCCGAGAAGGGGTTGACCTTTCACATTCGTGACCGCGCGCCATCCGGCGAGCTGCTCGGATTCGTCCTCCACGATGCCCGTGACGGCGAACAGGCGACGACCTTCCTCGCCGAGCGCGCCCGCATCGTGAAGCAGGGCAGCGATACATTCATGCTGATGCAGGCCGGGCATATTCTGCGGCGCTCGGCCCCAGGTGAGCCGACCCAGATCATCGCGTTCGACAGCTATGGCGTCGATCTCGCCAACTTCGAGTCCAAGATCGAGAACAGGGGTATGCGTCCGCGTGAGCGCTATCTCGATGAACTGCTCAATCCGGCGCCGGAGGACGTGACGACGCTGCGGGCCCGGAACCTGATCGTCGAGGAGCTCCACGAACGCCTATCGAGCCCGCTATATCCTCTAGCATTCGTCATGATCGCCGTGGCCTTATTGGGTCAGGCTCAGACGACAAGACAAGGTCGAGGGCAAGCTCTGGTCCTCGCATTCGTGCTTTCGACGGCCGCCCGTGTCGGTGGTCTGACCGTGACTAATATGATCAGCGTCCGTCCGGCGACCGCGCCGCTGGTCTATGCGATTCCGCTTGGGGTCGCGCTGGTGGCGGCGATGTACGCGCAGGCGGGAATGCGGCCGCGCCGGCCCAATTCCTGGGGCGCGCGGGGAGCAGCGGCGTTCGGCGATGGCCTGTCTCGTGTCGCCGATCGCTGGCGGGCGCGGTCGGCTGATCAGCCACGGCGCGCGCCGCGCGGCGCGGGTGCAACGGGAGGGGCGGGGCGATGAGGCTCGCATTCGGCACCCTCGGCCGTTACGTCGCCGGCCGCTTCACGCTCGCTATGCTCGGTACGTTCGCCGTATGCGCGTCGCTGATCGTGATGATCGACCTCGTCGAGCTCCTGCGCATGACCGGCCGGACGGGCAGCATTCCATTCTTATCGGTGGCGCTGATTGTCACCCTTCGGCTCGCCAGCCACATCGAGGTCCTCCTCCCATTTTGCGTGATGGTCGGCGCCGGCGTGACGCTGATCCAACTTAACCGGCGCTCCGAACTGGCGGTGATGCGGGCCGCGGGGATGTCGGCGTGGCAGTTCATCGGGCCGGCACTGGTGGTGTCGGGGATGCTCGGCGTGCTTTCCACAACGGCGTTCAATCCTCTCGCCGCGGTCACGCGGGCGGAGGCTGATCGTTTGCTGGCTGAACTTTATGGCCGCGAGGCATCGGTGCTCGGCGGCAGCGCCAGTGGCGCCTGGCTACGGCAGCAAGGTGTCGATGGCTCGTCGGTCCTGAATGCAAGCGCGGCATCGCGTGACGGCCGCACGATCTACAACCCGACGCTGCTGCAATTCGATGCCGAGGGGCGCTTTGTCGAGCGAGTCGAGGGCGTGCGGGCCTTGCTGCGCGACGGCTATTGGCAGTTCGAGCAGGCCCGTGTCGCGCGCGCTGGGCGTGAATCGGAGCTGTTCGAGACGTACACCGTCAGCACCTACCTCACCCCGGATCGCATCGGCGACTCACTCGGATCGGCGATTTCCCTGTCCTTCTGGCAGCTTCCGGACGTCATCGACGAGACCGAACGGGCGGGCCTGTCGGCATCCCGCTTCCGGGTCCAGTACGACATGCACATGAGCCGCCCTATGTTGCTGGCGGTCATGGTCCTTTTGGCCGCGTCTGTGTCTTTGCGGTCATTCCGCTCAGGTGGCTTACAGACTATGGTGGGAATGGGTGCGATCGGTGGGTTGGGATTTCTCCTCTTCTCCGAGGTTTCTCGGCAAGTTGGGGTGGCCGGATTGACGCCATCGGTGATGGCAGTCTGGGTGCCCGTGCTTGTTGCGTTGTGCGGGTCGTTGACGGTGCTGTTGCACCAGGAGGACGGCTGAGGTGGTAGTGACGGGGCATGAGTCTCGGGCGGGAGGGATCTCTCCGCGCAAGCCGTTGCGGCTGCGTGCGCGCCTGATGCTGTGCGCGATCGCGACGCTCGGCCTCGTGCTCACTGGCGCCGCGGTGCTGGCCCCGACGCCCGGTTCCGCGCGCGATCCTCGCGATCCCGTGACGATCGGCACCGGCATCAAGGTGCAGGATCCGGTTCGTAATCTCACGACCGGCGATCAGTCGGTCTTCAAGAAATCCAAGAGCAAGATCTTCGGCACGCCGGCCAAAAAGGTCGACAAGACGGCGCCGCTCTACCTTCAGGGTGACGAGCTGATCTACGACAGCGCCAATAACCGCGTGATCGCAGTCGGCAACGTTGAGATCGTGTTCAACAACTACATTCTGACCGCGGATCGTGTTGTCTACGACCAGGGCGCGCAGACGCTGACGGCGGAAGGCAACGCCCAGCTCAAGGAGCCGAACGGCAACGTCGTTCGCGCCGAGAAGCTGACCGCCACCGACGATTTCCGCGAAGCTTTCGTGCAGTCGCTGAGCGTGACCGCGAGCGACGACACCCGCATCACCGCGCGCCGCGCGATCCGTCGCGACGGCAACGTCACCGAATTCGAGCAAGGCCGCTTCACGCCGTGCCGCACCGACGGCGGCAGTCCGCCGCTGTGGTGCATCAGCGCCGCCAAGATCGTCCACGATCAGCAGTCGGGCACCGTCAACTACCAGGATGCGCAGTTCGAGCTGTTCGGAGTGCCTGTCCTCTACACGCCGTACTTCTCGCACGCCGATCCTTCGGTGAAGCGTCGGTCGGGCTTCCTGATGCCCGAGTACGGCCATTCGACCAGCCTCGGCTTCCAGGTCGAGACGCCGTACTATTTCGCGCTGGCGCCGAACTACGCAGCACGGCATGCTGTGGCAGGGTGAATGGCGCCACAAGGTCAACTGGGAAGGCATTCGCGGCACCTATAACGTCAAGCTGGCGGGCATCGACCAGGACATCTCGACATTACCCTTGAAGACGCAGATCGATAGCCCCGGTCTGGACGGCTGGCGCGGCAGTATCCAGAGCAAGGGCCTATTCTCGCTGTCGACGTGGTGGCGTTTCGGCTGGGACGTGACCATCGAAAGCGACGATTCGTTCCGTCGGACGTACAAGCTCGATAGCGTGCTGCAGACGGACCGCATCAATACCGCCTACCTGCAGGGGATCAGCGAACGGAACTACTTCGCGGCGACGCTCTATCACTTCGGTGGCTTGCTGATCGAGGACACACCCGACGCGGCCAGCCGCGTGATGCCGGTGATCGATTACAACTACGTGGTCAACCAGCCGGTTCTGGGCGGCGAGCTGAGCTTCAGCATGAACGCTCTATCGCTCACGCGTACCAGCGCCATCGCCGCAGATATGAATCGCGCGTCCATCGAAG
>LNEA01000506.1 GCA_001464855.1 Rhizobiales bacterium Ga0077530 | reverse complement strand
CTCGCCGGCATTCGCGGCGCGATTTTTGGCACCGCGCTGACACTCATGGTCACGTTGGCGCTCTGCTTGCCGATCGGCGTGCTGGCCGCAATCTATCTCGAGGAATTTGCCGCAAAGAACAGGTTCACCGATTTCCTCGAGGTCAACATCAACAACCTCGCGGCGGTGCCCTCGATCGTCTTTGGCCTACTCGGCCTTGCGATGTTCCTGAATTTCTTCGGGCTGCCACGTTCCGCACCACTTGTCGGCGGCCTCGTGCTGGCGCTGCTGGTGCTCCCCACGATCATCATCGCCTCGCGTGCCGCGCTGAAGGCGGTGCCGCCGTCGATCAAGGAAGCCGCGCTCGGCGTCGGTGCCTCACATCAACAGGCAATCTTTCACCACGTGTTGCCGCTTGCGATGCCCGGCATCATGACCGGCACGATCATCGGCATGGCGCACGCCCTTGGTGAGACGGCCCCGCTGCTCATGATCGGCATGGTCGCGTTCATCGTCGACGTGCCGAGCTCGATCACCGATGCCGCGACCGTGCTGCCGGTGCAGATCTTCCTCTGGTCCGACTTGCCGGAGCTCGCATTCCAATACAAAACGGCGGCGGCGATCGTTGTGCTTCTCGTGTTCCTGTTCGTCATGAATGGGACCGCGATCTGGTTGCGCAAGCGCTTCGAGCGCCGCTGGTAGCCCTTACCTGTTCCGGAGAACACCACGTCATGGATATGACCACCCAAGGGATACCGAATGCGCTGCCGTTCTCGCCGACCAAGGCCGCGGCTAAAGCGAAGGTCTCCGCGCGCGGCGTCAACGTCTACTACGGCGAGAAGCACGCCCTCCACGATGTGTCGGTCGAGATCCCCGATCAGGCCGTCATGTCCTTCATCGGCCCATCCGGCTGCGGCAAGTCGACGTTTCTGCGCTGCGTCAATCGCATGAACGATACGATCCCGATCTGCCGCGTCACGGGCAGCATCGAGATCGACGGCAAGGACATCTACGACCCGGCACTCGACGTCGTGCAACTGCGCGCGCGTGTCGGCATGGTGTTCCAGAAGCCGAATCCGTTTCCGAAATCGATCTTTGAGAACGTCGCCTACGGCCCGCGCATCCATGGCATGGCGAAGAACAAGACCGATCTCGACGAGATCGTCATGACCAGTCTCGAGAAGGCCGGCCTGATCAAGGAAGTGAAGGACCGCCTCAACGATTCGGGCACCAGCCTGTCGGGTGGCCAGCAGCAACGCCTTTGCATTGCACGGGCCATTGCAGTGAGCCCTGAGATCATCCTCATGGATGAGCCCTGCTCGGCCCTCGATCCGATTGCGACCGCGCGCATCGAAGAGTTGATCGACGAGCTGCGCTCTAATTTCTGCATCATCATCGTGACGCACTCGATGCAGCAGGCGGCCCGCGTCTCCCAGCGCACCGCTTTTTTCCATCTCGGCAACCTCGTCGAGGAAGGCGAGACGGAAGCGATCTTCACGAACCCGAAGGAAGAGCGCACGCGCGACTACATCACCGGTCGGTTCGGGTAAGCTACTCAGCTAGACGTGCTGCCCACCGTTGATGTGGAGTTCGGCGCCGTTCACGTAGCTCGACTGGTCGGTGCAAAGAAAATAGATCGCCTTGGCGACCTCTTGCGGCTCGCCCAAGCGACGCAACGGAATCTGTTCGTTGACGATGCGATCGGTGCCGGGCGACAGGATCGACGTATCGATCTCGCCAGGTGAGATCGCATTGACGCGCACACCGCGCGGCCCGAAATCCGTGGCCATTTCGCGCGTCAGCCCAGCGAGTGCCGCTTTCGATGTCGCGTAGGCTGCCCCTGCGAAAGGATGGACGCGCCCGCCTGCGAAATTCGGCGAGCAGGCCGCGCGCCAGCAAAACAGGGGCAAAAAAATTCACCTGAAACACGCGGCGCCAATCGTCGAGAGGCGTTTCGAGCGTGCCGAGCCGTTCGCCCTCGGCGCCCTTCGGGCTGATGCCCGCATTGTTGACCAAGGCATTCAGATGTCCGCGCTGATCGGCGAGTCGATGGCGCATCTCCGCGATTGCGCCCTCGGTGTCCTCGGCATGCGACAGGTCGACCTGGATGTGATCCTCGGGCCCCATTTCCCACGGGCAGTTTTCGGGGAACGGATGGCGCGAGCAGGTGATGACCCGCCAGCCCGCCGATGCGAAGCGCTTCACGGTTGCGTGGCCGATGCCGCGTGAAGCGCCCGTCAGGATGAGTGTCTTGCGCTCGCTGGGGCTCGTCGATGACATCGTTGTCTCCGGGTGGGGCTGGCGTCTATGCCGATGGGCTTACATGATCGCACGGCGTCCTCGCGACCGGACGCGCCCCAGTCCGGCCACTTTTCACCCTAACGCACGGACGCGTAGTGCGACGCAAAAAACCGAACAAAACTTGGGCAGTTTTGCAATGTGACGGGATTCCGAACATGCGTAAATTCAAGGGCTGACAAGACGTCGCAGATGGGCTAGTGTCCCCTTGCGTACGAAAATAAGGGCCGC
>LNEA01000505.1 GCA_001464855.1 Rhizobiales bacterium Ga0077530 | reverse complement strand
GCAGACGCGGTAAATCGGCGGTAACGGATTTTCATGCCCAACGTGGCACCAGCGCGTGGAGGATTGACCATGACGATGACGCTCGAACAGGTTGCTGCGGCCATGGTTGCACCGGGCAAGGGTATCCTTGCAGCCGACGAGAGCACGGGCACGATCAAGCGCCGGTTCGACAGCATCAAGGTCGACAACACCGAGGACAACCGCCGCGACTATCGGGAGATGCTGTTCCGCTCGAACGATGCGATGAAGACCGCCATTTCCGGCGTCATCTTGTTCGATGAGACACTGCGTCAGAAGGCAAAGGACGGCACACCGCTCGCCAAAATCATCGCCGATAGCGGAGCGCTCCCTGGCATCAAGGTCGACGGCAGCACCAAGCCGCTGCAGTTTTGCAAGGGCGAAGTCATTACAGAGGGGCTCGACGGGCTGCCGGGTCGGGTCAAGGAGTATGTCGGACTCGGCGCCAAGTTCGCGAAATGGCGTGCGGTGATCGACATCGGCCAGGGCATGCCGTCGTACACCTGCATCAAGGCCAACGCGCACCTGCTCGCGCGCTACGCCGCGATCTGCCTCGAGGGCGGCCTCGTGCCCATCGTCGAGCCGGAAGTGCTGATGGACGGCGCGCACGACATCGACCGCTGCGCCGAAGTGACGGAATGGGTGCTCAAAGAGGTCTACCAGGAGCTCTATTACAACCGCGTCGTGCTCGAACAGACGATCCTCAAACCCAACATGGTCGTCTCCGGCAAGCAGTGCCATCGTCAGGCGAGCCGCGAGGAAGTCGCCGAGAAAACGATTCAAGTTCTGAAACGCTGCGTGCCTGCCGCCGTCCCCGGCATTGCTTTTCTGTCCGGCGGCCAATCGGACGAGGACGCTACGGCCCATCTCCACCTGATGAACGCGAAGGGCGGCCTGCCATGGAAGCTGTCGTTCTCGTATGGACGCGCGCTGCAGGCGGCGGCCCTCAAGGCGTGGAGCGGCAAAAGCGAGAACGTCGCCGCCGGCCAGCGCGCCTTCAGCCATCGCGCCAAAATGAACGGCCTCGCTGCTGCCGGAAAGTGGAGCGACAAAGCCGAGAAGTCGGCGGGGTGATGCAGCGCGAAGCGCGTCACGAGAGTAGAGATTCCCTGTGACACTGCGTTTGCGCGTTCCTCTCGCCTGTGCAGCGCTCATTGCGGGCGTCGTCGCTTTGGAATCGAGCGCCGCGGCACAACCGACTGAGTCTCGCACGTGGATGAGTCGCGACGAGATCGTGGCGGCGTTCGTCGGCCAGCAGCTCTCGGGCATCTACCCGAGCGGCATCCGGTGGAAGGAGCGCATTCGCCCGGACGGCACCAGCGACTACCGCGAGGGCAGTGCCCAGCGCGACGGTCGGTGGTCGATGCGCGGCGACCATTTCTGCTTCAGTTATGCGCTGCCGCAATCCGGCGGCTGCTTCCAGGTCGTCCCGGTGGGACGCAACTGCTACGAGCTTTATGCAGTCGGCATCGGCGGCGGTGCGGAGCCGCCACCGTCAAGCGCGCAGAAGTTCTGGAACGGCCGCATGTGGCGCGAGGACGTCCCCGCCACCTGCGAGGAGAAGCCGATTGTCGGGATACCGATTCCGACCACACAGGGTTAATGCGCCTGTAGGAACCGCACGCGGTAGCGGCCATCGGTGCCGGCAACGAAGAGCTCCTTGACCTGCGGATGGCGCAGCGGCGTCCCGGTCGTGTCGGGGAGCAGGTTCTGCTCCGAGACGTAGGCCACATACTCGGTGTCGGCGTTCTCGGCGAGCAGATGATAGAAGGGCTGCTCTTTCTTCGGCCGGATCTCCTCGGGGATCGACTGCCACCATTCATCGGTGGAATTGAAGACCGGATCGACATCGAAAATGATGCCGCGGAACGGGTAAATGCGGTGGCGCACGACTTGGCCAAGCTGGAACTTGGCCAGTCGCATGTTCCGGCTTTGACGCCGGGTGCGAGGGATCTTCGGTGGACTCATAGGGGACGTATCGCCAATCCGGTCTCGCTCTGTCAATGATTGCGTTGGCTTGCAACGGGTTGGCGTTCGGCGCGGCGGCGAAGTCTGGGCTACCCGCGAGGCGCGCGCCATCCTAAAGTGCGCCCATCATATAGGTGAGGAAGAGAGAGTAGACATGCGGCACGGCGGCAAGATCCTGATCGATCAGCTCGAGTCACAAGGCACGACAGCGGCCTTCACAGTCCCGGGCGAGAGCTTTCTCGCCGCCCTCGACGGACTCCACGATTCCAACCGCATCAAGACCGTGATCTGCCGACAGGAAGGCGGCGCGGCGATGATGGCGGAAGCCTGGGGCAAGGTCACGGGGGAACCCGGCATCTGCTTCGTCACACGCGGCCCCGGCGCCGCCAATGCGATGGCTGGACTGCACGTCGCGCAGCAGGACTCGACGCCGATGATTATGTTCCTCGGCCTTCCCGGCGAGAAGCATGAGGATCGCGAGGCGTTCCAGGAGATCGAGACCAAGCAGCTCTTCTCCTCATTCGTCAAATGGTCAGCCGTCATTCGCTCGACGGCGCGGATTCCCGAGTATGTCAGCCACGCCTATCACGCGGCTAAGAACGGCCGCCCTGGTCCTGTCGTACTCGGCCTGCCCGAGGACATGCTGTCGAGCATGGGCGATGCGTTGGACGCCAAGCCGGCGCGGTTCGCTGCGCCTGCCGCAAGCAGTGCCGACATCGAGGAACTGAAGGCGGTGCTCGCCAAGGCGAAGCGTCCCGTCATGATGATCGGCGGGCCCGGCTGGAGCCGCGAGATCCAGCGCAAGGTGGAAGCCTTCGCCGAGCGCTACGACATGCCGGTCACGGCGGCGTTCCGCTTCCAGGACTACATGGACAACCGCCATCCGAACTACGTCGGACATGCCGGCATCGGTCTCGATGCCAAGCTTTCCAGTGCGATCAAGGGCGCCGACGTCCTGATCGTGGTTGGCGCGCGTCTCGGCGAGATGACGACGTCGACCTACACGCTGCTCGACATTCCCAACCCCAGCCAGTTCCTCGTCCACGTCCACCCGTCAGGGAACGAACTCGGGTCGGTCTATCGTGCGGACCTGCCGATCAATGCCACGGCAGAGACGTTTGCCAATGCACTCGACGGCCTCGGTAAGCCGGCCTCGACGCCGTGGAGCGGTCTGCGCAAAGAGCTGCGGGCGTCCTATGAGGAGACACTGAAAGCGATCCCGACGCCGGGCGCCGTGCAGTTCGCGGAAGTCGTGCGCACCGTCTCCGACATGATGCCGGAGAATGGCATCGTCACTAACGGCGCCGGCAACTACGCGGGCTTCGTGCACAAGTACACGCAGTACAAGGGCTACAGGAGCCAGCTTGCGCCCACGTCCGGATCGATGGGCTACGGCCTCCCGGCCGCGATCGCCGCCAAACTCGCCGATCCGACGCGCACCGTCGTGAACTACGCCGGCGACGGCTGCTTCATGATGACCGGCCAGGAGCTGGCGACCGCGGTGCAGTACGGGCTCAACGTCGTGACGATCATCGCCAACAACGGCATGTACGGCACGATCCGCATGCATCAAGAGAAGACGTATCCGAACCGCGTCGCCGGTACGCAGCTCGTGAACCCGGACTTCGCCGCCTATGCGCGGGCGTTCGGCGCCCACGGCGAGACTGTGGAGCGGACCGAGGATTTTAAGGCCGCGTTCCAACGCGCGCTCGACTCGAACAAGCCCGCAATCATCGAGTGCCGGGTCGATCCCGAAGCGCTCACGCCCCGACAGACGCTTAGCCAGATCCGTCAGGCTGGCGGCAAAAGCTAGCGGCGGCGTCCGAGAGTAATTGCGTCCGGCCCGTCCCATGCGTGGGGCGGGCCGCTTGCGTTGTCCGGGCACACCTGGCAGCTGATCCTGCTCGCCGCTGACGGTCAGCAAGTTCTTAACACACAATTAAATTAGTATTTTAAGGGTTAACCAAGGCTAATGCTAACAATGGACTAACAGCAACAAATGATATACTCAGTGCACAAGAGTAAGGGCAAGACTAAGAGTGGAGATTAGCCCGATGGACATCAATGCCAACCTCAATTCGATGGGCCGTTACGGGCGCGTCACGAGGATCGGCGCGGTGGTTTGTCTCCTTGTCGCCTGCGTCCTGCTGCTGGTGTCACTCGCCACCCCTTCAGGCGCGGTGACGGACCTACCCGCATCGCCCACAGCTCACCTGACGAACACCCACTGACCCACTCCCGACATCCCGCTCCCTGACCACTCATCACTCCCTCTGACGGAAATGGCCCCCGCTTCAAAATCGAAGCGGGGGCCATTTCTTTTGTCGAAGCTTGTGTAGGGCGCCGATCAGTATCCGAGCATGGCCTCGAGCGGACCTTTTGGTAGCGGTACGAGGAACCATTTCTCGAACATCAAAAAGAAGAACACCGGGACCGCGACGCCGACCATGATCGACCGCAACACGCTTTCACGACCAACGGTGATCATGAAGATCATGATGAAGAGGGCCGACGCGACGTAGAGGCCGATGTACTGGATTGCCGCGACATAGACGATCGATGGCAGGAGCACGGTAAGGACGCGGCCGAAGGCGACGCGGGAGACGAAGGACTCCCTTAGCTCCTCGGTGTTGCCCACCACCGCCTTGAGGAGAATGGCGAGGCTCGCAATTCCCAGCACGCTGGCGATGTAGAAGGGGAAGTATCCTGCCGCCGGACCCTGGCCTTCGACCCAGCCGAACCCCAGCCGGATGCTGTCGTAGATGATGACGGCGCTGACAGTCAGCAGCGCCAGCGCAACGATGATCTCCAGCACCCGATTGGACGCCAGTGACGCTTCCTCCGGCGCATCGTTCTGTTCGTGCATATCAATCTCCAAAATGCACCAGCGGCCGCCACCATCGAAACCATCATTGCGGTCGCGATGCGGGGCTCTGACGAGCCCCGCCGACGATTATTTCGCGCCGGCCAGGAAGCCAGCACCCTTCATGAGTTCCTGATGCCGCGTCTCCGCAGCCGCCACCCACTTCGTGTACTCGTCGCCTGACATAAAGGTGTTGTTGAAGGCGCCCTTCTCCATGAATTCCTTCCAGTCGGGCGTCTCGCGAACCTTCTTGAAGAGATCGACGTAGAATGCGACCTGCTCCTTCGTCACGCCACCGGGCATGAAGATCCCGCGCAACATCTGGTAGTCGACATCGACGCCGGACTGTTTGCAGGTTGGAATATCGGACCATGCCATGTCGGTGGTGACCTTGGTCGTATAGGTGCTGCGCTTGTCGTCGAAGATGCACAGCGGCCGTAGCGCGCCGGCGCGCCACTGCGCGACAGCTTCGATTGGATTGTTGACGGTCGAATCGACGTGCTTGCCGACGAGTTGCACCGCAACCTCGCCACCACCGCGGTACGGCACGTACGTGAAGTGCTTCCCGCCAGTGACTTTCTCAAGGGCGACCGTGATGATCTGGTCTTCCTGCTTCGAGCCGGTTCCGCCCATCTTGAACTGCTTGTCGGCGCCAGCCGAGATCGCAGTGATGTAATCCTTCGCCGACTTGTAGCTGGTCTCGCTGTTGACCCAGAGCACGAACTGGTCGAGCGCCAGCATGGCGACAGGCGTCAGTTCTTTCCAGTTGAAGGGGACGCCCGTCGCCAGCGGCGTCGTGAACAGGTTCGAAAGCGTGATGATGATCTGGTGTGGATCACCTTTGCTTTTTTTGACTTCGAGGAAGCCTTCGGCTCCGGCGCCGCCAGCCTTGTTGATGACGACCATCGGCTGCTTCATCAAATTGTGCTTTGTCACGACACCTTGAACGAAGCGCGCCATCTGATCCGCGCCGCCACCCGTGCCGGCCGGAATGATGAACGTCACCTGCTTCGTGGGTTCCCATGCCTGCGCCGATGAGGCCAGGCCAACCACTGAAATCGCGCCAGCGATCGCTGCCCCGATACATCCGCGCATCGATGGGTAGTTAAGCGCCTTCATTGCCGTTCCTCCTTGCTGCTCGCCCCACTTTTTTTGAGGCCATTTTGCCGCCGTCTGTTTCGAAGGCGGAATCGTAATTCGATTAGCAACCGCTGAAATCAAGAGGGGGCCGCAGCGGATTGGCCCGGAGTTTTTGGCGTCCTCAGCGAACTTAACAGCGGCCACACCAGCATCAAGAGCCCGAGCGACATGATCGACGCAACGAGTGGATTGGACCAGAAAATGCTGAGATTGCCCTGAGAAAGC
Organism: Rhizobiales bacterium Ga0077530; assembly: GCA_001464855.1. Classification (GTDB taxonomy): domain Bacteria; phylum Pseudomonadota; class Alphaproteobacteria; order Rhizobiales; family Hyphomicrobiaceae. The sequence goes on along the minus strand of LNEA01000505.1, from coordinate 3,536 downwards.
AGCATGCTCTGGCGGAAGGATTCTTCCGCCCTGTCGCCAAGCACGATCGCCAGCACCAACGGCGCCAAGGGATAGTCGAGCTTGTTGAATGCGTAGCCAACGACACCGAACACCAGCATCAACCACACGTCGAACATCGCATTGTTCACGGTGTAGGCACCGATCGCGCAGATCACGAGGATGACCGGCGCGACGATTGAGAACGGCACGCGCAGGATAGCCGCGAACAGCGGCACGCAAGTCAGCACAACGATCAAGCCGACGATATTGCCGAGATACATCGAAGCGATGAGACCCCAGACGAACTCTTTCTGCTCAACGAACAGCAGTGGTCCAGGCTGCAGCCCCCAGATCAGCAAGCCGCCGAGCAGCACAGCCGCGGTCGGTGATCCCGGAATGCCGAGCGTCAGCATCGGCAGAAGCGCGCTCGTGCCTGCCGCATGAGCCGCCGTTTCAGGGGCGACGACGCCTTCCATCTCGCCCTTGCCGAAGTTGGCGCCGCGCGGCGAGATGCGCTTGGCGAGGCCGTAGCTCATAAACGACGCGGGCGTCGCACCGCCAGGCGTGATGCCCATCCAGCATCCAATGACGCAGCTCCGGATCGACGTCGCCCAGTACGTCAGCAGTTTTTTCCAGGTCGTCAGAACGACGCCTAGGCGCAGCTTGGCTTCAGATCCCTTGAACTGAAGGCCCGTTTCCATCGACGCCAGGATCTCTCCGATCCCGAACAGGCCGATCACCGCGATCAGGAACCCGAAGCCGCTCAGAAGTTGATCGAAGCCAAACGTCATCCGGAGTTGTCCGGTCACGCCATCCATGCCGACGGTCGCCAGCGCAAAGCCGAGCGCCATCGCCGCGATCGTCTTCCACGGACTGCCGCGGCCCATACCGACGAAACTCGCGAACGTCAGGAAGAAAACCGAAAAGAACTCCGCTGGGCCGAATTGCAACGCGAAGCGAGCAATCAACGGCGCCAGGAACGTGATGACGACGACCGCAACGAAGGCGCCGACAAACGACGACGTGAACGCGGCGGTCAGCGCTTCATCGGCGCGCCCCTGCCGTGCCATGGGATGTCCATCGAAGGTCGTTGCGACCGACCAAGGCTCGCCAGGAATATTGAAGAGGATCGATGTGATCGCGCCGCCAAACAAAGCTCCCCAGTAAATGCAGGAGAGCATGATGATGGCCGACGTCGGCGGCATGGAAAACGTCAGCGGCAAAAGGATCGCAACACCATTGGCGCCACCTAGTCCAGGTAGGACGCCGATAATGACCCCAAGCACGATCCCGACGAACATCAATGCCAAGTTGTAAGGGGTCAGCGCGACGCCGAACCCCTGCATCAACGAGGAAATCTCTTCCAAGACCGTCCCTCCGCGCCCGCCGTCCACCCTGTTGCCGGACCGAGACCGCGACGGCAAACACCATCACGTTCATTTGCGTCCGACCTGCCCGACGTTGCGGGCTTATTTTTTTGTTCTCCGGTCATTTTTGTTGATCCGGAGCCTGCCGTTGATTGCAATTATGCTAACTCTAACTGGCATACCATATACAGGAAGTGGTTTCGGTGACAAGCGCCGCCGTGGTCGTTGGGGTGGCGGCGTCGCGCGTTCTGTGCAAAATAAAAGATCCGCTCCACGCCCAACGGATGTCATCGCAAGCAGACGCAGGTGCGATGTATTTCATTGATGCATTGCACAAAATGGTTCCGCTAGAGTCGTCTCAACACGATCGCTTCCGATCGCGCTTCATCCGAACCCATAAAGAACAGCTTTGACCGAGAGGGCTTGAAGCGCGAGATGAATGTGGCGTATGGTATACCAAGAACCACATTCCGCTGTCCCTGTTGAATGGGTTTCGCGACGTGGCTGAAGCCGAGGTGCCCGATGTCCGAAATACAGATCCGGATTGCCCCGATCGTTGAGGGCTTGAGCCTCAAGGCCAAGGCGTACACCGCGCTCAAAACCGCAATCATGCAGATGAATATCTACGACGACCACGCCGAACTCAAGCTCGACGAGCGCGATCTGTCGGCACGCTTCGGTGTATCGCGCACGCCGCTGCGAGAAGCGCTGGCGCAGCTCGATTCGGAAGGCCTGGTACGTATCGTTCCGCGCCGCGGCATCTTCATCGTTCGCCGCACGAAGGCGGAAATTCTCGAGATGATCACCGTGTGGGCCGCGCTCGAGAGCATGGCCGCGCGGCTCGCGACAAAAGAAGCTTCTGATGAAGAACTGGCGAATCTTCACGACCTCGTCGACAGCTTCTCGACCGACAAGGTCGCCGCCAAAATGGGCGAATACTCCGACGCCAACATCCGCTTTCATCAGGCGATCATCGGGCTCGGCAAGTGCGGGCTCATTACCGAAATGACCGAGACGCTGTTCTTCCACGTCCGCGCCATTCGCCAGCGAACGATCTTCGAGGACAATCGCGCGCGGCGCTCGATCGTCGATCACAAGGAAATCGTCGCCGCCCTCGAAGCGCGCGACACCGAGCGTGCCGAAAGACTGGTGCGCGAGCACACGCTCAAACTACGCGACCACGTCGAACGCTTCGTCGACATTGACTAGCGCGAGTCGACGATCCGCGACGACGCCATCAACACGAAACGACACATCCGGGGAGCACATCATGTCCACCACAGCGGCAAATCCTGCAGCCGGTGCCGAGCAGGAGCTGACGGACGGCTTCAATCTCATCATCGACGCTCTGAAGCTCAATGGCCTCGATACGATCTATGGCGTGCCGGGCATCCCGATCACCGATTTCGGTCGGATGGCGCAGGCCGCCGGCATTCGCGTCATTTCGTTCCGCCACGAGCAGAACGCCGGATACGCCGCGTCGATCGCGGGCTTTCTCACGAAGAAGCCGGGTGTCTGCCTCACCGTTTCAGCGCCGGGCTTCCTCAATGGCCTCACTGCGCTGGCCCACGCGACGACCAACTGCTTCCCGATGATCCTGATCTCGGGCTCATCCGAGCGCGAGATCGTCGACCTCCAGCAGGGCGACTATGAGGAGATGGATCAGCTCGCCGTCGCCAAGCCGCTGTGCAAGGCTGCGTTCCGCGTGTTGCACGCGCAGGATATCGGCATCGGCGTCGCTCGCGCGATCCGCGCCGCCGTCTCGGGGCGTCCTGGTGGCGTCTATCTCGACCTTCCGGCCAAGCTGTTTGGCCAGGTGATCAGTGCCGACGCTGGCCGCAAATCACTCGTCAAGGTCATCGATGCTGCACCGGCGCAGATTCCGGCGCCTGACGCCGTGAAGCGGGCGCTCGACGTTCTGAAGAGCGCCAAGCGGCCGCTGATCATTCTCGGCAAAGGTGCCGCCTACGCGCAAGCCGACGATGCGATCCGCTCGCTCGTCGAGCGCAGCGGCATTCCGTTCCTGCCGATGAGCATGGGCAAGGGTCTGCTCCCCGATACGCATCCTCTGTGCGCAGGCGCGGCCCGCTCGACGGTGTTGAAGGACAGCGACGTCGTGATGCTGATCGGCGCGCGCCTCAATTGGCTGCTGTCGCACGGCAAGGGCAA
>LNEA01000504.1 GCA_001464855.1 Rhizobiales bacterium Ga0077530 | reverse complement strand
GTCGGGATATCGAGGTGATCGTAGTGATTGTGGGTCACCAGCACGGCATGGATGCGCGGCAGACTGTCGAATGGGATGCCCGGCGCGCTGCACCGCATCGGCCCCCAGCTCGCGAACGGGCTCGCCCGCTCGGACCAGTGCGGATCGATCAGGATGTTGAGTCCGCCGGCTTGGACCAGCCAGCTTGCGTGTCCGACAAACGAGATCCGCGCGGCATCGCCCACCACCTCGGGTGGTGGCCGGTCGGAAAACGGGCTTTCAACCCGGACCGGCCATTTTTCCCATTTCTCCATGAAATAGAGCTGCAGGACGCGGTGAACGCCCGCCGGCTGCCGGCCGCCGGGATTGAAGAACAGCTCCCCGTCGAAGTGATCGCTCACCGGACCCTGGTAATAGGAATTCGCGCGCCGCGCCCCGAATATGGCCAATCCGCCGCCTCCAAGAATCCCCGCCGCCGATAACATTTTGAGCAAACGTCGCCGTGTCGGTTGCACGCAGGTCCCTTCCGAGCCGCCGATCCCATCGCGAGCCGCCCGCCCGCAGATCGCGCATGGCTTGCCGATTGTGTCGCCCGCGCTGGTAGCGCATCATAAGTCCAGACACAACGACCGGTCCGCTCAAAAGATCGCGACGTCCGGCTGGCAAATCGGGAAGGAACGCTGCATGGCAAAGAATCAGATCACGGGGCGCTCGGCCTTTCTCGCGGTTCTCAAGGACGAGGGCGTCACGCACCTTTTCGGCAACCCCGGTACGACCGAACTGCCGATCATGCACGCGCTCGCGGAGCACCCCGACCTCAATTACGTCATGGCGATGCAGGAGAGCCTCGTCGTCGCCATGGCGGACGGGTTCTCGCGCGCCTCCGGCCAGCTCACCGCCGCCAACGTCCACGTCGCGCCCGGTCTCGGCAACGCGCTCGGGTCCCTCTACAACGCCAAGTTCACCGGCACACCGATCATCCTCACCGCTGGTCAGCAGGAGCAGGGCCACGGTCTCACCGAGCCGCTGCTCTATCACGATCTCGTGCCGATGGCGGCGCCGCTCGTCAAATGGGCTGTCGAGGTGACGCGCCTCGAGGATCTGCCGCGCATCATGCGCCGCGCCGCGAAAGTCGCGATGACGCCGCCGACCGGCCCGGTGTTCATCTCCCTGCCGGGCGACATCCTCAACATGGAGGGTGGGATCGATCTCGGCTCATCGACGCGCATCGACACGCGCGTGCGTCCGTCCGACGATGTGCTCGACGCGCTGGCGACGCGCATTCTCAAGGCGCAGAAGCCCGTCATCATCGTCGGTGATGAGATCGTAAAGAGCGACGCGCTCGCCGAAGCCGCCATCTTTGCCGAAGCGTTCGGCTGCCCCGTGCTCCAGCAGAGCGTCGCCTATGGTGCGCACTTCCTCTCCGAGAGCCCCTGCTACATCGGCGGCCTCAATCGCGAGCAGCCGGACGTCCGCGCAGCCCTGACGCCATACGATCTGATGATCGCGCTCGGCGCCGACCCGATCCGTATGTCCGTGTGGAGCGAAGTCGAGCCGATGCCGCCGGGCCTCGCGATGGTCCAGGTTGGTCTGAACGATTGGGATCTCGCCAAGAACTATCCGGCTGAAATGGCGATCCGTGCCGACGTGCGCGAGACGCTGCGCGCGCTGAAGGAGCGCACCGAGCAATCGCTCAAGGCGCTCATGGACACCAACTGGTCGGCCAAGCGCAAGAAGCTCATCGCCACGATCGGCGCCAAGGAACAGGCAGCGGGCAAGCCGATCAATCCCGATTTCCTGACGCTGCGGATCGTCGAAACGCTGCCGAGGGACGCCGTGGTCGTGAACGAATCCCTGACCACGGGGCGCCTGCTCAACAGCCTGCTGCCCTACCGCGATCGCTATGGTTATCACGGCCTCGCGTCGGGCGGCATCGGCTGGAGCGTGCCCGCTTCGGTGGGTATCTCGATGGCGCAGAAGGACCGCCCGGTCGTCTGCTTCGTCGGCGACGGTTCGGCGATGTACTCGATCCAGGCAATCTGGACCGCTGCGCATCACAAGCTGCCGATCACCTACGT
>LNEA01000503.1 GCA_001464855.1 Rhizobiales bacterium Ga0077530 | reverse complement strand
CGCGAGCTCGGCTGGCGGGGATGGCTGGCGCTGCACGGATTGATCGGTGGCATGATGCTGTCGACGCTGGTGCATCCCATTTGCCTCGCCGGGATCGCCTATCAGCTGGCGAGCGGCAGCCTGCTGATGCCGAGCGAGAGCGCAGCCGGGCGGGTGCTGGTGTGGATCGCGCTGCTCAACCTCGTGCTCGGCTATGCGAGCGCTATGGCGGCGGGCGCGATCGCCGCGTGGCAACGCGGATGGCGGCGAACGTCGATCGCGGCGCTGGCGATGCCGATCTACTGGCAACTCATTTCGGTCGCCAGTTATCGGGCGCTTTGGCAACTCTTCCGTGCGCCGCATCTGTGGGAGAAGACGGCGCACGGCCACTCGCGCGGCGGTCACAAACCACCGCAGTAGTCAGGCGCGTTCGATTACCATCGCGATGCCTTGGCCGACGCCGATGCACATCGAAACGAGGGCGTAGCGACCGCCAGTCCGCTGAAGCTCGCGCGCAGCGGTGAGTGCGATGCGACCGCCCGAGGCGCCGAGCGGATGGCCAAGCGCGATCGCGCCGCCGTTCGGATTGACGCGACTGTCCGTGAAGTCGACGTCGAGGCCTTTGAGGCAGGCCAGCACCTGTGCCGCGAACGCCTCGTTGATCTCGATGACATCCATGTCCTTGATCGTGAGGCCAGCTCGTTCGAGCGCCTTCTTCGCGGCGGGCACAGGGCCGAAGCCCATCGTGCGCGGCGCTACGCCCGCTACGCCCGACGAGATGATGCGCGCGATCGGCTTGGCGCCCGCCTTGTCACCGGCATCGCGGCTCGCGAGCAGAAGGGCCACGGCACCGTCATTGATGCCCGATGCGTTGCCGGCGGTGGTGACGCCGCCCTCGAACAGCGGGCGCAGCTTCTTGAGGCCATCGAGTGTCGTCTCGGGACGCGGATGTTCGTCGTCGGCGATGACGATGTCCGGCTTGCCGCGGCTTCCCGGGATCGTCACCGCTGTGATTTCACCGGCGAAGAAACCGTCCGCCTTCGCTTTGCCGTAGGACTGCTGCGACTTGATCGCGTAGGCATCGCAATCCTCGCGTGCGATCTGGAAGTCGCGGGCGAGATTGTCTGCGGTCTGCGGCATGCTGTCGGCGCCGAATTCCTTCTCGAGCCGCGCATTGGGAAAGCGCGCGCCGATGGCGCTGTCGAAGACCTTGAAGTCCTTGCCGAACGCCTGCTCACTCTTGCCGACGACGAACGGCGCGCGGGTCATGCTTTCGACGCCACCGGCGAGGACCACATCGGCTTCACCGCAGGTGATGGCGTGAGCCGAAGAGATGATCGCGTTGAGGCCCGAGCCGCAGTTGCGCTGATAAACGGCGCCGGGCACATCAATCGGCAGCCCGGCGAGCAGGATCGCGTGGCGCGCAATGCAGCGACTATCCTCGCCGGCTTGGCTGGCGCAGCCGACGTTGACGTCGTCGATGCTGGTCGCAGCGAACGGCGAGCGCGCCACGACTTCCTTGAGGACCCCGGCGAGCATGTCGTCCGGGCGGACCTTCGAGAGCGCGCCGGAATGCCGGCCAAATGGCGTGCGTGCACCGTCATAGATATAGGCTTCGAGCATGTCCGTTTCCTTCCCTGTCGTTATGGATTGTCGGCCGGGCGATTTTCCGCCATTGCCCGCACCATGCCATGAGGCGGCGCATTGCGCGAGAATTGTTGGGATTCGCCGTCACGGCATCACGCCGAGCAGTTTCAGCCAGCCGATCTGCAGCGGCGCGATAATGAGGAGACCCGTGATCGCCAGCGGGATCAGCAGGCGCGTGGCGGCTGATGTCGCGACCTTACCCATCATCAGGCCGACCATCATCGGCACCGCCTCGAAGGCGAAAAAAACCGACTGGAGGCCGACGAGTTCAGCGATGAGGCCGGCGGTGATGGGAAGGCCGGTCGCGGCCTCGATGCCGGGTAATGTGGGCGTTACGATTGCGATCGAGCCGACAATCGTCGCGCAGGCGGCGATGGCCGAAGCAGCTATGGCGATCAGCATGAAGCCGTGGTCCGGCGAGGCGCCCGACGGAGGGACGAACGTGGTCAATCCAGCAGCGATCATGGCGCCGGCACCGGACGCGGTGAGTACCGTCGCAACGCCCAGCACGGCCGCCAGCGAGAATACCGACGTGAATTTATTGACGTCGACCAGTTCCTCGACGCGCGCGAGGCCGAGAGCCGGCACGAGACAGAAGAGACCGGCCGCCAGCGCGATCCAGCCCGGCTTGATGTGATGAATGAAGTCGGTCACCCAGAGCAACACGGTGACGGCGAGAAGCATCGCGAGGCGGCGGGCGGGCGCGCCGAGGATGTTGGGGCTATCGCCGACGGCAGCGATCTGCGGCGGTGGCGCGCGAAAGAGCAGGCAGATCGCGGCGACGAATAGGACGCCTTTGACGATGCCCAGCACTGGCAGGCACATCAGCAGGTAATAGCCATACTGGATCGTCGGGCCCCCGAGACCTTCGAGCGCACCGAGCGCGATGATGTTGGTGAGATTGGAGGGCAGCACGGCATAGCTCGTGAGGTAGTTGCCGGCGACCGCCGTCAGGATCATGCCGTTGTAGCCGCGCGAGCCGGGCGCGTAGCCCGCTTCCTTTGCCGCTGCGATGAGGATCGGGATGGTGATCGCGAGCCGGCCCATGGTGGTCGGCACGAGAAAGCTCAGCGCGCCCGACCCGACGAGGATGCCGGTGATCAGCCGCGGATAGGTCGCGAGGCCACCCATCAGTCCGCGCGCAACGAAACGCCCGAGCCCGGAGCGCTCGGCGGCGCCGCCGATCACCAATCCACCAAAAACGAGCGCCGCCGCATTCGACCAAAAGCCTGAGAGCAGCGGGATCGTCGGCGCGACAGCAGTTGCGAGGGCGAGCGCAAAAAATAAGGCGCCGGAGTGCAGCGCCGGCAGAACCGTTGTCGCCCACAACGCGACCGTGAACGCAACGATCGCCAACCCGATCATGGCCTTTGGCGCGTTTGCAGGCGGCGTTTGCAAAGCGATGGCGACAGCGATCGCGGCAAACAGAGCGATCAGGCCCACCTTGCGCGCAGTCAATTTGGTACCGAAGGCCCCGCTCATGGCCGCGTGTACTTGCGCAACGGCATTCTGCCGCTCATTCCCCCCAGCATCGCCGTCAAGCCCTTGCTAGCCCTTGCTTGCGGCCGCCTGGGCCTTCTTGGTGCCGCGCACGGCGAGGATCACCTCGGCCATGATCGAGACTGCGATCTCGGCCGGCGTCTGCGCCCCGATGTCGAGGCCGATCGGCGACTTGATCCGCGCCAGCTCTGCCTCGGTAATGCCCGCGGCGAGCAGCCGTTCGCGGCGCTTGGCATGGTTCCGCGACGACCCGAGCGCGGAGACGTACAGGCAATCGGCGCGAACGGCGAGTTTGAGCGCCTCGTCGTCGATGTGGGCGACGTGAGCGAGCGTGAGGACGGCGGTGTAGGGGTCGAGGCCGAGCTTGGGCAGCGCATCCTGCGGCCATTCGGCGATGAGCTTGGCGTCCGGCGCTCCGAAACGGGTGGGATCGGCGAATGCCGTACGTGGGTCGACGACGATCACCTCGTAGCCCGCAAGTGCGGCGATCTGCGCGAGAACCTGGGCGATATGGGTGGCGCCAATCGCGACGATGCGCGCGGGCGGGACCATTGCGTGAACGAACACGGCGCCATCTGGCCCTTCGATGAGCTGGCTCTTGGCGCTTTTGAAGCGGTTGGCGATGTCGTCGGGAAGGCCCGCGTCGTCGCGCTCGTAGATGGTACGCGACGAATCCGCGAGGTTCGTCTTGACGACGAGACCGCGGCGACCGTCGCGCGCTGATACCGCTCGGTCGAGAAGATCCGCGCCGCCGTCCTCTTTGCTCAGCCGTTCGACGAGCACGCGAACCTGGCCGCCACAGGGAAGGCCAGCGCGCCACGCGGTTTCATCGGCGACGCCGAAGGTCAGCGTGCGCGGCTTGCCATCGGCGAGCGCTTCGCCGCTCTCGACGATCACCTCGCCCTCGATGCAGCCACCTGAGACGGAGCCTTGGAAATTGCCATCGGCCGAGATCGCCATCTGACCGCCGACCGGGACTGGAGCCGAGCCCCAGGTATCGATGACGGTGGCAATGGCGACGCGGCCATCGCGGGCGAGCCAGTCGCGCGCGGCGCCGAGAACATCGATCGTCGCGGCGCTGTCCGGGCTGTGCGATTTGTCGGGCATGGTTGGCCCTCCTGTTTGACTTTGTATCTCCTACTCCCCGTCATCACGGGGAGAAGGGACGATTTTTCATGTCGCGCGGGCCGGCACGCGTGCCGTCGGCCGCCGCGGAGCAGTCGCACGACGCCCGGCGCCGCGATCCGACGGGGCTGAAGGTGATCGCGTCTCAGGATCGAGCCGGAACGTGGCACCCATCCGTTCGGCGGCGTCACCGAGCGCCGGCGCAAACGAGAGCAGTTCGTCCAATCCGCGCCGCGCGTGGGGCGCCGAGATGGCAATGGCGCCGACAATATCACCGGACTCGGAGCGCACCGGCATCGCAATGCAGACAACGCCCTCGATGAATTCCTGTTCGTCGGTGCCGATCGCGGTCTCGCGGATCTTGTCGAGCGCGCGATTGAGGCGCGCGTGGTCGGTCAACGTGCGGCCGGTGTAGCGGACAAGGGGGAGCGCGGCGAGTGTCTCGGCGCGCCGGTTTGGCTCCTGCAGAGCGAGCAGCAGCTTGCCGATCGCCGACGCGTGAGACGGCACGCGGCTGCCGGCCTCGAAGCGCAGGCCCAGCGGCCACTTGGCCTCGACGCGGTCGAGATAGACGACCTCGGAGCCCGAGAGGACGCCGAAGTTGCATGTCTCGCCGACGTCCTGCGACAGCGCCTGCAGGATCGAGTGGCGGAGCGCGCGCGGTGCGGCGGCGGCAAGCGTGTCGAGCGCCAGCTTGATGAGGCGTGGGCCTTCGATGTAGCCGCGCTTCCAGTGATCGCGCTCGATCAGGCCCATTTCGGCGAGTGCGGCGGTGATGCGATGTGCGGTCGGCTTCGTCAGACCGGAACGTCGGACAAGTTCAGCCATCGACAGCGGTTCGTGGGCCGCCGAGACGAGTTCGAGGATCATCAACGCCTTGCCGCTGGCGCCGAGCGGGGCGGCATCGGCGTCGACGCCGCGGGTGCGCGGGGCGGTCGATCGAGGGCGAGACGCGCGTGATGCAGTACGATTGGTCATGGTGCTCGTCGGGCGGGAGGGTTTCATCAAGTATCGCTTGGATCAATTCACGAAATCAATGGCGTAACAATCCATCGGCCGCACGGCTGCCAGTACGCCGAGGCTCATCGGCTCAAGCTCATCACGACCCGTCCTTCGGGGCACTATAAACCAAAGTCGGATCGAACACCGGGCCGCCGCCGATGGCGCGCATCTGGAGGCCGGCGAGATCGGACGACCGCAGCGGAATCTCGCGGTAGAAGCAACTTTTGCGGCCAGTGTGGCACGCGGCACCGGCACCAGATACGCGAACCTTCATCCAAATGGCGTCCTGGTCGCAATCGGTTCGTATTTCGACGACCTCGAGGACGTTGCCGCTCTCCTCGCCCTTTTTCCAGAGCCGGCCACGCGAGCGGCTGTAGAAATGCGCATGGCCCGTCGCGATCGTCAGGGCCAAAGCCTCAGCGTTCATCCAGGCCAGCATCAGGACGTCGCCCGTGTCGACGTCCGTGGCGACCGCCGCTAGAACACCATCGCTGTCGAATTTCGGGGCGAATGACGGCCCTTCCTCGATGTCACGGTTGGTGCCGCGGGCAGCAAATGTCCCCGTTGCAGCGCTTGTCATGTTTCTCTCGTTTCGTCTTTCCGGCGCGTCGGCCGACGGGCGGTCGAGGCCGGCATCGACCGTTCGTCAGGTCCGCTGGACGGCATGGACCATTTGGAGGAAGCGGTCGCGATAGCTCGCATCGGTCTCGAACACGCCGCTGAACCGCGTCGTCACCGTCGATACGCCGTGCTGGCGAACGCCGCGCATCGACATGCACTGATGCTCGGCCTCGATCAGGATCGCGACGCCCCGCGGCTTGAGCACGGTTTCGATGGCGTTGGAGACTTGGGCCGTCAGCTTTTCCTGTGTCTGAAGGCGGCTCGCGAAAATCTCGACGACGCGCGCCAGCTTCGAAAGGCCGACGACACGGTCGCGCGGCAAATACGCGATGTGAGCGACACCGACAAAGGGTGCGATGTGGTGCTCGCAATGGCTTTGCACGCGGATGTCGCGCAGCATCACCATATCGTCATAGCCGGCAACGTCCTCGAACGTCCGCGACAGCGCCTCGACGGGATCGGCGCTATAGCCGGCAAAATATTCCTGGAACGCCGCAGCAACTCGCTTGGGGGTGTCGAGCAATCCTTCACGGTCTGGATTGTCGCCCGACCAGGCGAGCAATGTCCGCACGGCCGCTTCCGCCTCGGCGCGCGTGGGCCGCGCGCGTGGCGTTGCCTCGCTCGTTAGCGTCAGGTGGGCGGCGCCATTGTTCTTTACCATCGGCTCCATACATTCGACCTTCCCGGCGGATTGGCGACTGTGCGCTTAGCATGTTTGGCCGCGATTGTATCGTACCCCCGCGCGCACAAGTAGTTGAGTTCGGCTGCTTGAATTCGTCTGTCCCGCGGGCGATATATCGAGAATAGACGGTATGTATTCAATGGGGCTCTGCCCAAGAAGCTGAGCCCGATGGTATGTGATAGCTCGGCGCCCGCCAGACAAAGCCGTCCGTTAACGTACCGGTCTAGCGTCGGCACGGTCAATCGGCGCGGTAAGGGTGGGCGCAGTGGGCAGTGACGGAAGCTCGATGACGGAACTCAGCGACCTCTACTCCGACCGCATCATGGCTTTGGCTGCCGCGATCCCGCCGGCGGGGCACCTGGCAGCGCCCGATGCGACAGCTTCGGCGCATTCCAAGCTGTGCGGCTCGACCATTTCGGTCGAGCTGGCGATGAAAGGTGACCGGGTCACCGACTACGCCCAGACCGTTCGCGCGTGCCTGCTGGGCCAGACGTCTGCCGCGATCATGGCGCGCAACATTGTCGGCTCGACCGACACCGAATTGCGCGAGGTCGCGGAAGTTATGCGGCGGATGCTCAAGGAGGGCGGACCGCCGCCGAATGGCCGCTGGGCGGATCTGGCAGCGCTGGAGCCGGTGCGCGAGGTGAAGGGGCGTCATGCCTCGACGCTGCTGGCGTTCGAAGCGGTCATTAGGGCGCTCGACAAGATCGCAGAGGCGCGCGGTACAGCACCTGTCACTGTCGGCGGCTAACGTGCACACCGATGTCGACTTCCATTGATCGTATCGCGAAAGTCGCGGCCAAGGCGCCGGTGGTGCTCTATCGTGCGACGCTGAAGCCGCTGCTGGGACACGAGTGCCGGCACCTGCCGACGTGCTCCGAGTATGCGCTCGACGCGATCGAACTCAATGGCGCGTGGCGCGGATGGTGGCTCGCTGGCGCGCGTGTGTGCCGGTGTCATCCCTGGGGAACGTCGGGTTACGATCCCGCACCCGATATCCGCAGCGAACGGCATCCGCTCGCGCCTTGGCGCTATGGTCGCTGGCGAAGTTTTTAGTTTCGGCGGTCGGCAAAAAGCTATCTCGACCCCAACCTTCTCAACCGCTCCTCGGCTTCGCTGGCACCGAGTTGGCGGGCTTTTTCGTACCATTCGCGAGCGAGTGCGAGGTCGGGCTGGACACCGGCGACGCGCAGGCGGGCCAGTTCGTTGGGATCATAGGTGCCGGCTAGAGCGAGTGCGCCGAGGGCATGGCCGGCATCGGCGGCGCGGCGAAAGAACAATCGAGCTGCCGAAATATTCCCACGTTCGACTTGCGTGCGGCCGCGATCGAGAAAAGCGGCGGCGCGCCGCTGTTCTTCGGTGGGCTCAGCCGACTGGCTCGATGGCGGGGATGCGGCGGGCAACGTCGCTTGCGGCGCCGGCGGTGGCGATGCTTCAAGCGGCGCGGGCGGAGTACCAACCGATGCGACGCTGCGCTGGCGTGGAGCCGGCTGCTGCTCCGGCGCGATCATCGCGGCCGCTGCGATGATCAGCGACGACTTCGCTTCGGCGAGCACGGTGCCATCGATCTGGACCAGCGCGATCGAAACCTCTGATTTTCCGGTGATGCCGACCGGAAGCGAGATGCGCAGGTTCGGCAACACCGCGAGCGGAATGGCCCACGCGCCCGGTGCAATTGAATGACCGTCCGATAGGACCGCCGCCGACGGCAGGCCCCTGATCCGCACGAAGCTGTTGCGCGGGATCGCGTCGATCGGCCCGATCTGGATGGGCATCGGCGTTTCGCTCGCCGGCTCGACGAGTACCACCTTGCCGATGTTGATGCGGGGCTTCTGATCCGCCTGGGCCTGCACGGAGATGAGCGGCGCGCGGGCCCAATCCGGGTCCACACTCGTAAGCGCCGCCCCGAGCAGCGCCTGTGCCGACGATGGAGCGGGCGACGCGACGCCGAGGGCAATCAACGAAACGCCCATCACAATGCCCGGAAGCAAGCGAGAGCGCCGGTCTGCGGCCAGCACACTGTCGCCGGCGCACACGGTCGATGCGGACACGACGCCAAGCACCACGCGGGCGCCGGGCGACTGCGTTTGCGTGAATGTCATTGGCCCCCTCCACGGCGCGACTTCGTGTCGTCGCGCAATACCTCTGCGCCGCTTAGTTCTGCCGCTGCTTCGTCCACTCGATGAACTGCTGGAAGAGCCGCTCCTGCTCGCGCGGATCATTCGGCGCGGCGCGGGCAGCCTGAGCGCGCGCCAGTGCGTGATCGATCTTCTGGCGCGCCGGAGACGGTGCCGACGCCGGGGGCTGCTGGATCGAGCTCGTGATCTGCTTCAGCTTGGCGTCCATCGGCGCAAAGCGCTGCCATCCCGGCACAACGCCGGCGAGGTTCACGTCCTTCCATTTCGGATGATACCCGGCCTCGGTCTGGAGGCGCGGAAAGCGGTCGACGATGTAGTCGACAAGCCGCGCGACGCGATTGTAGCGATCGGTATCCGCTGGCCAATCATACACCGCGAGAACAGCCGGCACGGCGATCGTTTCGATGCGTTGACCTTCAGGGATCAAGGCAGGGTAGTCCTTGGATTCAAGATAGGCCGGGTAATAGTACTCGAGCTTGTCGCTGTATTCGACCGGCAAGAATTTGAAACCGGGCGGGAAATTCCCTTTGAGGAACGGCGCCAGCGGCTTCGACGAGATCCAGAACGTCGCGGCGAACTTTTTCTCGCCCTTCCGCATCGATTCCATAGCGACGTTATGCGGAATGAACTGCGCGTCGATCTTGATGCCGAGCTGCTTGAAGATGATCGGACCGCTGTAAGCGGCGGCGGTACCCACCGTGTTGAAATTGACGGTCTTGCCTTCGAGGTCCTTGAGCGACTTGATGTCCGGGCCCGTGAAGACGTGCACCTCGGACGGAAAAAGGTTGATGAGATAGTTGATGCGTTTCGAGATCCCGGCAATTTCGGGATTGTTCTTGAAGTGCTCGAGTACGTCGCCGTAGACGATCGCCGCATCGACGCCGCGCAGGTAGAGCAGATCGAACACGTTATCGAAGGGCCCGCGGGTCACGATCGGCAGAACGCGCATGTTGTCGCCGTCGTCGACGACACGAGCGAGTTCGGACGCGAATTGCAGCGGCGCGCCTTCTGTCCGGCCGGCAGCGAGCCCCACAGTCCAAGAGTTGATGGCGTCTTTGCGTTTTTGCTCAGTGGATGCCGGTGCGCCCTGCTTCGGACGCGCCTTACTCGCCTGCGCAACCTGGATTTCCTGCGCTGGAACGACTTCTGCCATCGGTGCCGCGAGGATCGCGACAGCAAGCAGCACGCCCGTAACGATCCGGCTGCGACGCGTAACTAACATGGAATTCCTCCGTCTCGTCGAACCGAGCGATGTCCCCGTGGCATCACCCTGTAGGCGATCTTGGACCAGCACCATCGGCCGGCAGTGGCTGCGTCGAAGGCGGTGTCGACACTGCCTCGCGTCTGGTGCCCAGCGGCGCGTGCTCTAACGGCGCCAACCGATCCGCAAATGTTCGAGATGCCCGCCGTCAAGTGCTGCTAACGAGCATATGTGAACAGGCATCTCGATTTCAGACATAATTGAAACACCACTTTGAGGCGGTGGTTCGGCAACAGCGCATGCCGGGCACGTTTATGTGTGCCTTTGGCGCAGAGCGATGCGCGGCTTCTGCAGAGCACACGTGCGCTGTCGCTCGTTGGCGTAGCGATCGCCGCGCGCACTTATGACCGAGCGGCACACCGGTCATCATGGACGGATGTAAGCGTAGCCCTGACCCTGCAGTTCGGCGAGGCGCACGACACCTGAGGGCGTAATTTTCGCCTCGGTGATCACCTTCACTTCCTTGCCTTCCTGCTTCGACATGTTCGCCTGAGTGTTGGCGCAAGCGTAGAACGCGATTTCCGGGGTCTCTAGCGCCGTTTGCTGGACGCGCTGCTTCACTGCCGTGTGGGCGGTATCTTCGCGCAGCATGTGCAGGCCGGGACCGAACGTCACGATCTCGACTACGGCCTTCTCGCCGAGCTTCTTGTAGTGCGCGACGATGTTGCCCGCATTGTTCATCGCGAGGTTCATCAGCGCGGGATTGTTCTCAGCGACCTGGATCGCGATCTTGTGGACCTTCTCGGCCTTCGCCTTGGCTTCTTTCTTCGATTTCGTGGTGCTCTGCGCGACGGTGATTTTCGGCGCCGTTGTGCGCTCCTCGGGGAACGACTGGGCCCAGGTGGCGATCGGAGCCATTCCCAACAAACAACCGACGGTGGTCATGACGGCGATCCGACGGCGCGCGCGAGAGGTCATACTTTTTACTCCTGGTTACCCGGCACGAATGCTGCGCATCCGGCCCCTAATTTCCCAACTTGGAAAGCCGCTCAAGCGATGCCACCAAACTGCGCGCAGCACTGAATGCCCGCAGGCCGATGGTTGGCATCGAGCATGAATGCCGGTGGTTAACCGGCGGTTAATGGAAGTTCCCCCGACGCGACGATCCAGCCGTACCGTCAATCTAATTTCTCGGCGTTTTTGAGGCGCTTAGGTGGAGGGATTCAGGTTAACGAAAAATCTACGCTGAATTTCCGTCGTCGGTAATTCGGACGTCGTCACGAGCCTGATAATAATTGAGAAGCCATATCCGCACGGCGCTCGAAAGTCCCGATTCACCCCGATTTTTGTCGATCGTTCCGACAAGTTTGGCGAGCGGTAAACGCTCCCGCGCGGCGACCTCTTTGAGGGCGCTCCAGAACGGCGGCTCAAGCGATATCGATGTACGGTGCCCGCGAATTGCGAACGACCGCTTGATCGGTCTCATCGTGGCGTTTTGAGGTCGGGTTCGGGTGGCTGAGCTTCGTCTGCGGCTGCGGTTGGCGAGGTTGGCGCCTCTCTCAGATGCCCGTCGAGCACCTCACCGGCGAGCGATTGCAATCGCTCCTCCTTTTCGCGCTCAGCCTTGGTGCGCCCGAAGCGCGCCCTGTTCTCGGCGGCTCGCGTCGCTTTTTCGTCTCGCGCTCGCTGCTTGCGAGCCTGCTTCAGATTGATGATTTCCGCCGACATGGATCTTCCTTCGAGCGGATCAGACGACGAGGCGTACGCGCTTGTCGATCACTGCGAGGACGCGATCGAGTTCGTTGCCGCGCTTGAGAATCAGGCCCGTGGCGGTGACGACGCTATAGGCGCCCTGTTTGCGCGCCAGCTTCGGTGTTTTCTCGACACGGTAGATGGGAGACTCGCTGGCCCGGCGGAAGATCGAGAAGGTCGCCGTTTCGCGGCCATGGTCGATGGCGTAATCGCGCCATTCGCCCTGCGCCACTTGGCGCCCGTAGACATCGAGAATGGCGAACAGTTCGCGCCTGCTGAATGCGACGACTGACGGTACGGGCTGTGGCCCACGCGCGCCTTGGGACGGCGCACCACTTGCGCCGTTGCCCGTGCGAAGTCGTATCGGTTCAGCGTCGCTCAAGGGCGCCTCCTATTTGTGTGCGACAAAAGGATGACGTCAAACCGAATGGAGCGCAAGAGCAGTACCGGGATCAAAGGTTGCCGTGGTTGGGCGCGATCTCAAGTGCCAGACGAACGACGTTCGCGAATGCACAAGGCCGTCGTCGACAGCAAAAGTCCCCGCCGTTCAGCTCTTGGTCTTGGCGAGTTTCTCGATACGCGCCTGCATGGCCGCGAGTTCGTTGCGCATGACGGATAGCTCATCGCTGTCCTGCGGTTCGGCCGGCGTAGATGCCGGTTTCGCCGCGCTTGGACGCTCTCGTGACGCGGCATCCGCGCCCTCCCCGTTCACCGTCGCGTCATCAGGCTTGCCGCCCGGTTTCGGTGTGAACGGGCTGAACATCGTCATCGCCTGCTCGAAGAGCTGCAAGTTCTTGCGCGCCTGCTCCTGGTAGGCCTCGAGCGCACCATGCGGAGTAAAGGCATTGGCGAACTGTTTGCGGAAGCGATCCTGCTCGCGCGTCAGCGTTTCGAGGCTGACCTGGAGATAGCTCGGCACCATCCGCTCCATCGTCCCGCCGTAGAACCGGATGAGCTGGCGTAGGAACGGCACCGGCAGCAGCGTCTGCGATCCGGCCCGGCTTTCCTGCTCGACGATGATTTGCGTGAGCACCGCGTGCGTGAGATCGTCGCCGGTCCGGGCGTCGAAAACCACGAAATCGCGCTCGGACCGCACCATCTGGGCGAGATCCTCTAGCGTCACGTACGTGCTGGTTTCGGTATTGTAGAGGCGCCGGTTGGCGTACTTCTTGATGACCACCGGCTCTTTCTTGGCCGCGGCTGCGTCCTTGCCTGCAGGCGCGTCCGGTTTGTTCAGCATGGCTCTGGCCGCCTCTTGGTCCTTGACATGCGACAATGCTACCACGCTCGACCCCGGTCAGGAAACCGTGGATTGCGCTGATGATGCGACCAAGTGCAGACCTTGGTTTCCGCGTGATCCGATTGCCGCCCGCCTGGATCGGCTGTAATCGTACTATTATATAAGCATAAACGGCCGGTGACCCGGCCCCAACCGAGCTGGGCATGAGCATGCCCGACCCCACCAGTCAGGAGACGACGATGAGCGCAGATTCCTCAACGATTGTCATCGCAAGTGCCGCCCGCACACCCGTCGGTTCATTCAACGGGGCGCTGGCCAGCATGCCGGCTCATGAACTCGGCAAGACAGCGATCCAGGGCGCGCTGAAGCGTGCGGGCGTCGAAGCTGGAGACGTTTCGGAAGTCATCATGGGGCAGATCCTGGCGGCTGGTGCCGGCCAGAACCCCGCTCGTCAGGCGTCGATCGGCGCCGGCATTCCGGTCGACGCGCCGGCCTGGGGCATGAACATGCTTTGCGGTTCGGGTCTGCGCGCGGTGGCGCTCGGCGCCCAGCAGATCCAGGACGGCTCGGCATCGATCGTTGTTGCGGGCGGTCAAGAGAGCATGAGCCAGGCGCCGCACGTCATGCATCTGCGCGACGGCGTGAAGATGGGCGATGCCAAGTTGATCGACACGATGATCAAGGACGGCCTGTGGGACGCCTTCAACGGCTACCACATGGGCACGACCGCCGAGAACGTCGCGCGTCAATGGCAGATCAGCCGTGATGAGCAGGACAAGTTCGCTGTTGCCTCCCAGAACAAGGCCGAGGCTGCGAAAAAGGCGGGCCGGTTCAAGGACGAAATCGTCCCGGTGACGATCAAGTCGCGCAAGGGCGACGTCGTCGTCTCCGATGACGAGTACATCAAGGACGGTGTCACGCTCGAGCAGGTCTCGAAGTTGCGCCCGGCCTTCGACAAGGAAGGCACCGTCACGGCGGGTACCGCCTCTGGCATCAACGACGGTGCTGCAGCCGTGGTCCTGATGTCGCTCGAGGAAGCAAAGAAGCGCGGTATCAAGCCGCTCGCGCGCATCGTTTCGTGGGCCAGCGCGGGCGTCGACCCGTCGATCATGGGTACGGGCCCGATCCCGGCGTCGAAGAAGGCGCTCGAGAAGGCCGGTTGGACCGTGCAGGATCTCGATCTCATCGAAGCGAACGAAGCCTTCGCGGCGCAGGCCTGTGCGGTCAACAAGGGCCTCGGCTGGGATACGTCGAAGGTCAACGTCAACGGCGGCGCGATCGCCATCGGCCATCCAATCGGCGCGTCCGGCGCGCGCGTCCTGACGACGCTCCTCTACGAAATGCAGCGCCGCGACGCCAAGAAGGGCCTCGCCACGCTCTGCATCGGTGGCGGCATGGGCGTCGCCATGTGCGTCCAGCGCGATTGATCGGGTCGTAAAGCATACCGGGAGGCCGCCGCTTGTCGGCGGCCTCCCGTTTGAGCGAAAACTAGGTAACGTCGACAAAAAAAGTAGAAGTGACGGGCAAACTGGCTCGTCTGGGAGGAGAGGAAGTCGCGTATGGCACGAGTAGCAGTGGTGACCGGTGGTACCCGCGGGATCGGCGAAGCGATCTCACTTGCGATGAAGAAGGCAGGGTATCGCGTCGCCGCGACCTATGCGGGCAACGACGCGGCGGCGCAAAAATTCCAGGCCGAGAGCGGGATCCCCGTCTACAAGTTCGACGTCGGCGACTATGACGCTTGCGAGAAGGCGATCGCGCAGATCACGCGGGATCTTGGACCGGTGGACGTGCTCGTCAACAATGCCGGCATCACGCGCGACGCAGCGCTCCATCGCATGACGCGCGCCTACTGGACCGATGTCATCCGCACCAACCTCGACTCTGCCTTCAACATGACGCGTCTCGTGATCGACAGCATGCGCTCGCGCAACTTCGGTCGCATCATCTCGATCTCGTCGATCAACGGTCGCAAGGGGCAGTTCGGGCAGGCCAACTACGCGGCCGCCAAAGCGGGCCTCGTCGGATTTGCAAAAGCCATCGCGCTGGAAGGCGCGGCCAAGGGCATCACGTCGAACGTCATCGCGCCGGGCTACATCAATACCGAGATGGTCGCGGCGGTGCCGAAGGACGTGCTCGAAACCAAGATCCTGCCGCTCATTCCGGTCGGCCGCCTTGGCACCGGCGAAGAGATCGCGCGGTGCGTGGTATTCCTCGCCTCGGACGATGCCGGCTTCATTACCGGGGCCTGCCTCGACGCCAACGGCGGCCAGTACATGGCGACGTGATGCGACTGGCGCGGAAGCAGGTTCCGAAGTTTGCTCGGCGGCTGGAATTGAACTCAGGCGAACTTCGGAATCGGAACGCTAGATGATTGAAGAAAAGGATCGCGGCGGGGCGTTCCTGGCCCGCAAGAGCGATGCCACGAAGGCGCAGCAGGGTAACGGGCGGTTCACCGATATCCTGGTCGTCGAGGACGAGAACTTCGACGCCGATCGCCTTCGCGCGACGCTCCACATCATGTTCGGTTACGGCATCGACGTGCGTCGCGCCCGCACGCTCGGGTCCGCGCTCGATTGCGTCATCGAGCGCAATCCTCAGCTCATTTTTCTCGACGACTATCTGAAGCCATCAGACAACGCGACCCAGACAATCCCCTTCCTGCGTCACTGCGGTTATGCCGGACCAATCATCGTCGTTAGCGGTCAGGTCGACCGCCTGCGTCGCGCCATGCTCGTCAAGGCCGGAGCCGTCGACGTCATCCACAAGGACGACCTCGACAGTGTCCGTATCGCCGAAGCGCTCGCGCGCGTGACTGAGGTGGTGCCTGAGGCTCCACCGACGGTCTAGGCAGGGATGCCATTGGAGCGGCCGAAGGCCGCAAGGCTAGAACGCCAACCGAGAGGCAGCCCGCGGCGCGTGTAGGCGAAGCCGTACGCGACCGCGGTAAGCAAGAGCCCTACCCATAACTCCGGTCGTCGGCGATCATTTTGCCGTCGTTCGGGAGAGTGCCGGGGGCGACGATCTCGATCGTCGACTTGAGCTTCATCACCTGCTGCACGACCTCGCCCAATCGCGCGACAAGGGTGCTTTCGCTTGTCGGCGCCTCGGCCTTGAAGGTCATGACGTCCTGCTCGCTGGCGCGGGTGACGACGAGGCGGACGCGGCCGAGTTCGGGAAAGCGCTTGGCTACTTCCGCGACCTGCTCGGGGTGGACGAACATGCCCTTGACCTTCGTCGTCTGATCGGCGCGTCCGAGCCAGCCGCGAATGCGCATATTGGTGCGCCCGCAGGGTGAGCGCCCTGGAAGCACGGCGGACAGATCGCCCGTCGCGAGGCGGATCATCGGATAGTCGCGATTGAAGCCCGTGACCACGACCTCGCCGACCTCGCCGTCGGGCACAGGATCACCCGTCCCGGGCCGCACGATCTCGAGGATCACGCCTTCGTCGACGATCATGCCCTCGACGGCGCCGTCAGGACCGGGGCTCTCGTAGGCGATGTTGCCGACATCGGCGATGGCATAGGCCTGGACGACCGCGATGCCGCGTTTGGCGTACTCAGCGCGCAAGGAGGGAAACAGCGCACCGCCGGAGACCAGCGCGCGCTTGATCGACGAGGCGTCCTTGCCGGACTCGGCGGCCTTATCGAGCAGGATCTTCAAATAGTCGGGGACGCCGACATAGACGGTTGGCTTCAGGTGCTGGATCGCTTCGAGCTGCTGCTCGGTATTGCCGGGGCCGGCCGCGATCACAGCGCAGCCAAGCGCCCGCGCGCCGGCGTCCATGATCCAGCCGCCGGGAGTGAGGTGGTAGGCGAACGTGTTGTGGATGATGTCGCCGGATCGGACGCCTGCCGCGAACAGAGCGCGCGCGGAACGCCACCAGTCGGCGCCCAGCCCTTCAGGCTCGAAGATCGGCCC
>LNEA01000502.1 GCA_001464855.1 Rhizobiales bacterium Ga0077530 | reverse complement strand
CGTGCCGATCGAGGTTTGAGGGCCGCGCTTCGCACGCGTTTGTTACTCGAACTTTTTCTCGATCTCGAAAGCCTTCTTCACCGCTGGACGGGCCATCATGCGATCATAGTGCGCCTCCAGCACCGGATAGGTGCCGGGGACGGCATTCATGCCGGGACGGAAGCGCCAATAGACGCGGAAGAGATGGATGTCCGCGATCGAATAGCGACCGATCGCCCACTCGCGCCCGGCCAGCCTCGCATTCGCGATCGAAAACGCCTCCTCGACGTGCTCCGGTCCCTTCGCGCGCGAGCCGTGCACGGTCGACGCAACGAACGACATCCAGGAAATCACATCGGCTTCCGCTTCGAGATCGCCTTCGGGCCACAGCCCGGCGGCGGGATATTTTTTGGCGATATAGTAGAGCGTTCCCGCGACCTCGGTCAGGATGCGCCCGCTGTCGGTGACGAGCGCCGGCACTTTTCCAGCCGGATTGATGGCGAGGAATGCAGGCGCGCGCGTCTCCTGCTTGGCCATGAGGGTCGGCACCAATTCATGGGGCGCGTTGCACTCGATCAGAGCAATATGCGTCGCCAGCGAACTGGTCATCGGCGAGAAGTAGAGTTTCAGCATCGACCGTTTCCCCCTAGGTAAATTCAATCAGGCGACCGGCCGCGACCTCAAGCCAGAGCCGGCGTGCGTTGTACGTGTGTCGCCGCATCGTCGCCGTACATGGTGAAAATCGGCTCGTCCTTGAGGATGACCTCCTCGTAGAATCCGAAGCCGTTGAACTTGCCAGCGATGGCGCGGGCATAGGCGCCGGTGTTGCCGATCTCGATGTAGTCCCCTTCGCGCACCGACGCCGGCAGCATGAAGGGCCCCTTCATGTGATCGATGGAATCGCACGTCGGCCCCCAGAACTCGAAGGGCGCGATCGCATTTGGATCGCGGACCTGGCGGCCGACCAGGCGAACAGGGAAGGCAAACCCGAGATGCGCCGCGTCGAACAGCATCCCGTAGCTGCCGTCGTTGATGTAAAGGTCGTTGCCGCGGCGCGCGTCGACGCGCACGATCAGGCTTTCCGACTCAGCGACCAGCGCGCGGCCCGGCTCGCACATCAGCTTGCACTCGCCGCTCACCGGTAGCGCCGCAAAACCTTCACGGATCACCGTCATGAAATCGGCGAGAGGCGCCGGCGGGTCGATCGAATAGCGTGCAGGGAAGCCACCGCCGACATCGATGCCGTCGATCACGACGCCTGCCCGGCCGATCAGCTTGCGGGCCGCCCCGAGCGCCGCACCATAAGCCTCAGGCGTGACCGTCTGGGACCCGACATGAAACGAAATGCCGAGCGACTTGGCGGCTTGCCGCGTCTTCATGAGCAGGCGCACGGCCGCAGCGCCGGTGATCCCGAACTTGTTCTCGAGCGGAATGATCGCGTTGATCGCCGGCACCGCGATGCGCACCCACAGCGACAGATCGGTCGCGCCACCGGTTTCGTCGACGATCTTTTTCAGCTCGTCCTCACTGTCGAGCGAGAACGAGCGGCAGCCGAGCAGAAACGCGCGGCGGATCGCGTGGCGCGACTTCACAGGATGCATGAAATGGAACGTCGCGTCGGGGATCGTCTTGGCGTCCTCAAGCTCGGGCAGCGAAGCGACGTCGAAATGCCGGATGCCGGCTCCGTAAAGCGCGCCGATCAGGAACGGCGTGCTGTTCGCCTTGTAGGCGTACGCGACGTCACCCTGAAAATGGCTGAGGAACCAACGCGCGGCGCGCCCCGCGGCATGGGGGCGAAGACCGATGATCGGCTTCTCGGGCTTGCGAGCGGCGATCAGCGCCGAGGCAGATTGAAAAGTCTCCATCCCATGGGACCTCCACCAGTCGAAACGGACCGGGCGAGCTGCAGGGGGCCAGCAGAGATCGCCGCACACCCGCTGCACATAAGTCGCGTTGGGCTGGGTGTAAAGACCCTTCGTGACGAACGGTCAATAAGCCGCCGTGCCGAGGAAACATGGAGAAGGGGCGGCGCGCGACGCGCGGAGTAAATCCCTTGTGATCCGCAGTGGTCACCGCCGCGATGCGCGTGCTATTGAACGGCTACCGGGCTCTTTTGGCGGCGGCCGTTAACCGCGCATCCGCCATCCGCGCCTTCCCCATCAGCCATCCCCCATTCGCATCGAAGGGACCGCCGCACCATGAGCAGCAAGCTGTTTGCGCCGATCAAGCTCCGCGAACTCGAACTGGCGAACCGCGTCGTCGTCGCGCCGATGTGCCAATACTCTGCCGAGAACGGCAACATGACCGACTGGCATATGCTGCACCTCGGCTCGCTGTCGAACTCGGGCGCTGGACTGCTGATCGTCGAGGCGACAGGTGTCGAACCCGAAGGCCGCATCTCGCTCGGCTGCCCGTCACTCGCCAACGACGAGAACGAGGCGGCAATGAAACGTGTCGTCACCGCCTGCAAGCGCTACGGCACCGCGAAGATCGGTATCCAGCTCGGCCACGCCGGCCGCAAGGCCTCGTGCACGCGCCCCTGGGAAGGCAAATCGGCTTCCGAGCCGCTCAAGAGTGATACGGGTGCCTGGCCGACGAAGGGCCCGTCGGCTATCCCGTTCGCAGCCGATTGGCACGTACCTTCAGCGTACACGATCCCGGAAATCGAAACGCTCAAGGCGAAATTCGTCGACGCGACCAAACGCGCCGACCGCATTGGTTACGACCTGATCGAGATCCACGGTGCCCACGGCTACCTGTTGCACGAGTTCGTCTCGCCGCTCTCGAATAAGCGCACCGACCAGTACGGCGGCAGCCTCGAAAACCGCATCCGCCTACCGCTGGAAATTTTCGCGGCCATGCGCGCCGTATGGCCGAAGCACAAGCCGCTCGGCATCCGCATCTCGGCGGTCGACTGGGTCGAGGGCGGCCTGACGATCGAAGACTCGGTCTTCTTCGCCCAGAAACTCAAGGACGCCGGCTGCGACTTCATCGACGTCTCGTCCGGCGGCAATGACCCACACCAGAAAATCGCGCTTCGCCCCGGCTATCAGGTCCCCTTCGCCGAGGCGATCAAGAAGGCGACCGGCATGACCACGATGGCGGTCGGCCTCATCACCGAGGCCGAACAGGCCGAAGCGATCGTCGCCGACGGACACGCCGATATGGTCGCGCTCGCGCGCGGCTTCCTCGATGACCCGCATTGGGCATGGCATGCGGCCTGGAAACTGGGCGCCGATGTGCCGGTATCCGTGCAATACGCCCGCGCGACGCTCAAGACCTGGCCGCCCGCAAAGCGCTACACTGAAATGCCCAAGGCGGCGGAGTAGGGCGCGGCGCTCGGATGGTGCCTAACGTATTCTGGATCGATGCGCCGCAGGTCGGCCGGCTGGCCGTGGTGACACGGCCTAACCCGGCGTTCGGCCTGCTGGACCAGATGCGAGCACTGCGCGAAGCCGGCATCGATACGCTGGTCAGCATGCTCGCACCGGACGAAGCGTTCGCGATGGGCCTCGCAGATGAAGAGGCAGTCGCACGTGCGGCGGGCATGGCGTTCGACGCCCTGCCAACCACAGACTTCGCCGTGCCGCCATCCATCCCTGTCGCGGCGAACGTGATCGGGCGGGCCGCGGCGGATCTGCGCGCCGGACGTAGCGTCGGCGCGCACTGCTTCGCGGGCCGTGGTCGCTCGCCCCTCTTTATCGCAGCACTCATGGTGCATGAGGGGTACACGGCCAGCGATGCCATTCTTGCGGTGTCCGCCGCCCGCGGCCGGCGCGTGCCGGAAACCGCTGCCCAGCACCAATGGGTCGCCGACTACGCGGAGTGGTGTCGCGCCAATTCCTGACTCAACCGAACGCGAGCGCTGCAAGCGATAGCGCGCATCCGGCACCCGCGAACACCAGCAGTCCGCTTCGCCCATCGACGAAGCTATCGGGGAATAGTTGCAGCACCAGCGGCGCCATCAACAGCACGCCGCCGCCGACAATGACTGTCGCGTACCAGGGCAACGCGATCCACGCCAGGAAGAGGCTTACGACGGCCGTAAACGCCGCTGCGGCCATCGTCCCCCACAGGATCGCAATGCCGGCTGGCGATTTAAGTGCCTCGGCACGATGTTCGCTCGGGAAGTGCCCGCTGGCCGTCAGGCCGTAGAGCGCCGCGCTCATGACGAGCGCCGCGAACGCAACCAGCGCCCCCCATTGCACGACTACCATCTTCGTTGATCCCGTTTCCCGCGCCCGGTGGCGCCTTGCCCCGCGCGTCGGGTCTCCGTACCATGCGCGAGATATATCAGCACCGAGGGAGAGCGACCATGGCCAACGCGCCGAGCACGGACGCGGCAAAGAAGCGCGAAAAGCGCACCATCACCGAGATCCGCGACAGCAAACGCACCGGCGAGAAGATGGTCTACATGTCGGTGCCCGATTACACGGCCGCGCAGTGGGCCGAGATGGCCGGCGTCGATGTCGCCGTGGTCGGCGACAGCCTCGCGATGATCGCGCACGGCCACAAGAACACCATCCCCGCGACCATGGATATGATGACCATGCATGCGCAGGCGATCCGGCGCGGCGCACCCAACACGTTCGTGCTCGGCTGTATGCCCTACCAGAGCTACAACTCCGTCGACCGCGCGCTCGTCAACGCCACCCGCTTCATGCAGGAGGCACTCACCGACGCGGTAAAGCCGCAGGGCGGCAAATCGCAGGCACACATTCTGAAGGCGCTCGTCGATGCCGGGATACCGACCGCCTCGCACATCGGGCTGACGCCGCATACCATCGCCACCTTCGGCGGCTTCAAGATCCAGGGGCGCACCGCCGACGCCGCCATGAAGATCCTCGAAGACGCGCTGGCGATCGAGGATGCCGGCTGCTTCATGCTCGAGTTCGAAGCGGTGCCCGCAAAGATCGCGCGGCTGATCTCCGAGCAGCTTACAATTCCGACGATCGGCATCGGGGCCGGCGTCGGCACCGATGGCCAGATCCTGCTGTGTCACGACCTGCTTGGCGTCTTCACGGACTTCAAACCGAAGTTCACGAAACGCTTCGCGAATCTCACCGAGGTCGCCGTCAACGGTATCAAGCAGTACGTGAAGGAGGTCAAGGAAGGCTCATTTCCCGACGACGATCACTCCTACACGGTGAAGGAGGAAGAGTACGAGAAGTTCGCGAGGATGGTTCAGAAGCGGAAGCATGTTTGATTGCCGCGCTGGCCCGCTTCGCTTTTTCTTGCCGCGGTCGCATACGGCTCCGTCTACACGCGCCGCGGAACTTCGACGCGGGTCCCATTCTCTCCGCGCGATGTTCGATCGCCGCGACTGCTGCCAAGGCGCGAATTGACCATTTCCATTGCGCCGCGCGACGACGCGCCTCAAACTGTACCGAAGCAAACACCGCTTGGGAGCGCCCGCGTGAAAGTCATCGGCTTCGATCATCTCGTGCTGACGGTCGCCTCGATCGAGCGGACAGTTCAATTCTACACGCGCGCGCTCGGGATGACGCATCAGGTATTCGGCCCCGACAAGCGATCGGCACTGCGCTTCGGCGCGCACAAGATCAACCTGCATCAGGCTGACAACATGTTTGAGCCGCGCGCCGTCCACCCGCAGACAGGCTCGGGCGACATCTGCCTGCTTGTCGACGATTTCGATGGCGTCGAGGCTCAGCTCGCGGCGGCCGGTG
Organism: Rhizobiales bacterium Ga0077530; assembly: GCA_001464855.1. Taxonomy (GTDB): domain Bacteria; phylum Pseudomonadota; class Alphaproteobacteria; order Rhizobiales; family Hyphomicrobiaceae. Next base: position 7,887 of record LNEA01000502.1, on the reverse strand, counting down.
TGCCGATGCTCGTTCCACCCTCCGAGCGATCGGGCGCGCGCGGCACGTTGCGTTCGATCTATCTGCGCGATCCTGACGGCAACCTCGTCGAACTCAGCACGTATAAGGATCCGCGCATGGTAGTGGCGGAGGCACCCGATGGATCTTGACTACTGGCCGTTCCCGTTCGCGTTTGGCTCCGTGCTGGTCCACTGGGTAATCAGCGCCGGGCTGATCGCGCTGTTCGTGACTGCGCTCGTGCACGATGCGCAGGCTCGGCGCTGGCTTTGGCTCTTCGGGAGCATCGCGTTCCCGCCGATCGGCGTGGTTCGCGGTCTGCTCATCTGGCTGGAAAAGATCTGAGGAGATGCTCGAACTTCTGTCGACGACGGAGATGGGCGAAGCCGACCGTCTCGCGGTGGAGGCGGGCGTGCCGTCACTCGATCTGATGGAGCACGCTGGCGCGGCAGTGGCGGATGCGGCCGGCCGCATGGTCAGCATAGGCGCGCGCATCGTCGTGCTCGCCGGCCCCGGCAACAATGGCGGCGACGGCTTCGTTGCGGCAAGGCGGCTCGCCGAGCAAGGCTACCGGGTGCGGTTGGCGCTGCTGGGTGATCGGAACGCGCTCAAGGGCGACGCAGCTCTTATGGCAGCGCGCTGGCACGACACGTGCGAGGCCGTTGCGGCGGCCGCGATCCACGACTGCGATCTTATCATCGACGGGCTGTTCGGCGCGGGTCTCTCGCGAGCGATTGCCGGATCCGCTGCCGAAGCAATCGCGGCGGTCAACTCGTCGAGTATTCCCGTGCTGGCGATCGACGTTCCGAGCGGGCTGGATGGCACGAGCGGCGCACCAACCGGTCCAGTCATCACGGCGGCGCGAACAATTACCTTCTTCCGCCGCAAGCCCGGCCATCTGCTGCTGCCGGGCCGTCGCCTCTGTGGCGTGGTCACGCTTGCCAACATCGGCATTCCGGCGGAAGTGCTCGGCTCCGTCGCACCGCGCACGTTCGCCAACGGCCCCGCGCTGTGGCAGGCCGCTTGGCCGGCGTTGCAGCCCGACTCGCACAAGTATGCGCGCGGCCATGCAATCGCCGTCTCGGGTCCGGCCGAGAGCACCGGCGCGATCCGGCTGGCTGCGCGCGGAGCGCTGAGGATGGGCGCCGGCCTCGTGACGATCGCCAGTCCACGTGCGGCATTCCCGGTCAACGCCACGCATCTGTCGGCGATCATGCTGACGCCGTTCGATGTGCCGGAAGGGCTCGCAGGCGTGCTGGCTGATAAGCGGCGCAATGCCGTCCTGATCGGCCCCGGCTGCGGCGTCGGCCCGGCGACCGGACGCATGGTCGAGATCGCGCTCGCTTCCGGCGCCGCCTGCGTGCTCGATGCCGACGCCCTGACGTCGTTTGCAACCGCGCCGGCTGACGATGCCGCGCCTGTCGCCACCGCGGGCGCATCATTCGGCTATCTGCCGAGTTCAGGCAGCGTCGCCCCGATCACACCCGTCCGGCTTTTCGACGCCATCCGCGCGCGCCCGGAGCGACCCACCGTCCTGACGCCACATGACGGAGAGTTTCAGCGCCTCTTTGGCGACATACCTGGGTCTCGTCTCGACCGCGCCCGCCGCGCGGCGGCCCGATGTGGCGCCTTGGTTGTTCTCAAAGGCGCCGACACCTGTATCGCTGCGCCCGACGGTCGCGCTGCTATCAACGACAACGCCCCGGCGTGGCTCGCAACGGCCGGATCTGGCGATGTGTTGGCCGGCTACATTACGGGGCTGCTGGCGCAGGGCATGCCAACCTTCGAAGCGGCAGCGGCCGCGGTCTGGCTGCATGGTGCCTGCGCCGATCGGATCGGCCCTGGCCTCATTGCCGAGGATCTCGCTGAAGCACTTCCGGGGGTGTTAAGGGGCCTTCGATGACTCATCGTTGATGGCGACACGCTTTCTCGGACGACGCCTCATTTTTTGGAAACTCTACTCATCCGCCACATACATCCCACATCGTGGTCAAAGTATTGACGGAGTGTTAATTCCGATCCCGAATTGGAACAAATATTAACTAAAAACCCGAGGCTTACGTAGTTATTTTCCGGTAAACCCTCTTGCAACGGATAAGAATTCCATCCTATAAGTAAGGTTAAGGAAATGTCACTCCAAATGAAGGTGTGTCGTTGTCCTTCGCTTCATGAATGGGGGAATTTGTCATGCATACCTCCGCTAGGGCCACTGTGCCCAAGGCACCTCCTATTGCTGCACCGGCCGCCACAGCGCCGTCCGTCGTAGCGCCCGCGATCCACAAGCAGACGTTCAATCAGAATTACCTTGCCGATGTGCGCATCGATCATGGACCTCAGCAGCTCCTGTCGCGCCTGTTCCTGAGGGGCGACACGCTCCTCCGCGAACGCGGCATCAACCTGAAGTTTGCGCCGCTCGACGAACTGCTCGCCGTCAATCGGCGCAACAGCGACAGCTGGCGTCCTTTGCTCCCCATTTTCGACGCCGAGGAGTGCGGGTTCAACGACGACAATGGGTTCTGTCTGCTGGCCTATACGAGCAGCGGCCAGTGCGTCGCGGCGCAGGCGGCCCGTCTCTATGACTTGACCGGCACGTCCTTCAAGGACGAGGTCGAAAACCTGCGGCTGTTCTATCCCGATCCGGAAGCACAGCGGCATCCGGGCGAGCGGATCGTTGTCACTGCCCCGATGGCCAGCGCAGTGACGGGGCCGACCGTGTTCTCGGGCGCCGTGTGGTATCACCCATCGATGCGCAAGCAGGGACTGACGACGATCCTGCCCCGCGTGACGAAAGCGCTCTCACAGACCCGCTGGGATCCGGAAGTGACACTGAGCTTCATGGCCGAAGAGGTCGTCAAGCAAGGTACGGCACCGCGCGCGGGCTACTACCATGTCGACTGGTCGATCGACCTCATCGACACGCCGGTGTCCGCCGGGACGGTACATTCCGCGATGATCTGGTCGAACCGCGACGAGCTGTACGACTATTTCTCAGGGCTGCTGCCGCTTCGTGACCCGCAGGTCGATACGGTCGTCCACCACCGATCCGCCTAGCAGGTAGATCTCGTCGCTGGAGACCTTGATCGGCACGATGAGGCGCTTGTAGCGCATGCGCAAGCGCCCTTCCTGCGGCCAGCACACGATCGCGTCGACCTGATCGAGGCGCGGCGCGTTGGTCTCCACCGCCTCTTTATAGGCGTCCGCGACCCAGCGGCCGTAGAGCCGATCCGGTTGTTCCTGGATCGGCGCACCAACCGCGCACGACCGCCAGACTTCGTAATTGGCGAAAATGCCGCCGCCGAACTCCGAGAAGACAAGGTTCTTGGCGTTGCGCTGGCCTTTGACGACGACGTATCGATGGCCGAGCAGCGGCGCCAGCATCTGGCGCATCTGGTTCTCGTCGAGATTTGCGGAGAGTTCCGGCCAATTCTTGAACAGATATTGCATGGTCGCGGGGTCGCGAACCGTCGGCTCCGACATGCTGCGCGAGAGGAACTCGTCCGGGCGGTGGCGCTTGGCGGCCTCGATCAGGTCATCCAGGCGGATCAGCGCGGCCTGATTGGACCGCAGCATTTCGTTCTTCCAGCCGTCGCCCAGCCAGGTGATCACAACGCGATCGAACCGGCGGCTCAAAAGCCAGCGATAGAGCGCATCGTAGGCGGCATCGGCGGTGAAGGTCGGACGCAGGCGGACCTGAGCGGAATGCCCATAAACATTGGTCGCGATGAAGCCGAGATTGACGACCGCATAGTCGGAGAATTCGCCCCCCGAATAGGGCGAATCATAGGCGTGACGGAGCTGACGCGAGCTCCCGTCCCACACTTGCCCCTGGTCATCGATCAGTTGCAGACTCACTACACGCTCCCGAGGGTCGGCATATGATCCCCGCTCAACTGTGAAATATCACCACACCCGTGTTGCTAAATCGTTGCAAACATCGAGATTTTTGTATGTGGTGGCTCTATCATTCGGTTGTATCTGCGCGTGGTTCAGTATCTGCGGCGAGCCGAGACTCACTGACAGATACGTACACTACCGCTGCGACCATGCCGGGCCAAATCCAGATGGAAATGATCCCGGTGGAAAGCATCGGCATTCGGACCCAGCACCGTCGTAAAGGTCCGGCAGGCGCCCTTGTGCACCGCACGCAAGAATGCCCGTTCGGCCACGTTGCCGCTCCAACCGGTCAGGACCGTTATCCGGCGCCCATCGGCTAGCAGGAAACCTGAGATGTCCAAGGCGTTGGCATGGCCATGCTCGGACAGTCGGCCGCCAGCGATCCCGTTGCGGGGCCGGCAGGAATAGGACGCAGCGACCTGGAGTTCGACGACATCGACGCCGAAATAGTGGCGCGCGGCCGGGACCACCGCGGTTTGCACCCAGTGATCGGTTGCCGGCACCATCGGGCAACTCAAAGTAGCCTGCGGCTTGAGCCCGACCGAACCACGCACTGCCGCGCTGACATAGAGAGGCCGAATGGCGCCGCAGGGCGCGGGACCACCGAGCGCGCTGCGCGCGGAGACAAATGGATTGTTGCGGATGGTGCCCGAGGCGAGGCACAGGCGCTCTTCGTTCGCGCGCCAGGGCTCTTCCTTGGCGACGAAATACGCCGGTTTCCCGCAGCCCGGTATTTGGAGCAGCGCGACGACGATCAACCCGAACTTTGACGATTTACGCAACATTCGAGAAGTATAGGCCGCTGTGCACTAAGAACCCGTCAACGTAACCAAAGCTGAAACCACAACCTACTGCGGCACTTTGGTGCTGCGATGTCCGCTGATTATCCGTTTGTTCATGATCGTCGCAGCAACGGCACCGAAAGAGGGCGCGGACGATGCCGCCGCGGCGCGGCCGTCAAGGGGTCGCGGCTCGCTGTGGACGTTCAGGTCGTGATTGCTCCGACGCCGGGGACCGTCTACGTTCCGCACTCAATCGATGCGCGTATCGGCCGTGAGCAAAAGCCGGTGCCGCCAGCAGAAAACAACGAGGAAGCCCGATGATCGATCTCTACACCTGGTCCACGCCGAACGGGCGCAAAGTCTCGATCATGCTCGAGGAAGTCGGGCTGCCGTATACGGTCCATTCGGTCGACATTTCGAAGGACGAGCAGTTCAAGCCCGAATTCCTTGCCATCAGCCCGAACAACCGCATCCCCGCCATCGTCGACAGCGACAACGGCCTGGCCATCTTCGAATCCGCCGCCATCCTGATGTATCTCGCGGAAAAGACCGGCAAACTCTGGCCGACAGACGAAAAGGGCCGCTGGAACACGATGCAGTGGCTGATGTGGCAGATGGGCGGCGTGGGTCCGATGCTCGGCCAGGTCCACCACTTCCTGCGCGGCAACAAGGGCAAGGCCCCCTATGCCGAAGAGCGCTACCTGAAGGAGGCCGTCCGCTTGTATGGCGTCCTCGACCGCCAGCTCGCCAAGTCCGAGTATATGGCCGGAGACTACAGCATCGCCGACATAGCGACCTGGCCATGGATCTCACGCTTCGAGTGGCAGACCATGGACCTCAACCGCTTCCCGCACGTTCTGCGGTGGTACAAGGCCATTGCTGCCCGGCCCGCGGTCCAGAAGGGCTATCAGGTGCCGGTGCCGCAGCCCGACGGCATCCCAATGCCATGAGCGCTGGTGGTCCCAGTGCCGCTCGACCGAGACATTCTATCGTTGCCCTATGCACGCTGATAAAACACGCCACCCAAGGATGATCCCATGAAGACGACACCGACTTTTTCCGGCGTGATCGCACCCGTTCTCACTCCTCTCGGCGAGGATGGCGCCCCCGATCTCGACCGGTTCGTCGAACATTGCGAGTGGTTGATGGAGGAAGGGTGCACCGGCCTCGCCCCCTTCGGCACCACCAGCGAGGCCAATTCTCTTGGCATCGACGAGCGCATGGAAATGCTCGAGGAAATCGTCGAAGCCGGCATTTCCGGCTCCAAACTCATGCCCGGCACCGGCATGTGCTCACTCGCCGACACCATCCTGCTGACCGACCATGCCGTCGAACTCGGCTGTGCCGGCGTGCTGATGCTGCCGCCGTTCTATTATAAGAACCCGAGCGAGGAGGGCCTCTTCCGCTTCTTCGCCGAGGTGATCGAAGAGGTCGCCGACGAAGATCTGAAGGTCTACCTCTACCATATCCCGCCGATCGCCCAGGTCGGCTTCCCGCTGTCGCTGATCGAGCGGCTGCGCAAGGAATTCCCGACCACTGTTGTCGGCCTCAAGGATTCCTCGGGCGACTGGAGCAACACCAAGGCGATCCTCGACGCGTTCCCAGGTTTCGAGGTGTTCCCGGGGTCGGAAGTCTTCTTGCTCGACGGGCTGCGCAATGGCGCCTCGGGCTGCATCTCGGCGACCTGCAACGTCGGTGCCCGCGGCATTCGCGAGGTTTACGACAACTGGCAGGGCCCGAATGCCGACAAGCTCCAGGCCAACATTTCGGCGCTGCGCATGGCCATTCAGCAGTATCCGATGATCCCGGTGCTCAAGGCGCTGCTGGCGCATTATCGCGACGATCCGCTTTGGGCGGAGCTGCGCCCTCCTTTCACCGAGCTCCCCGAGGCAGAAGCTGAGAAGGCGATCCGCACGCTCGCTGATGTTCATGGCTTCCGCCTGAACTTCGCCGAAGCTGCGTGAGGTCGTTGGAGAACCGGGCATGGAGTCGGATGGCGGAGTGCTGGCGCGGCCTGCAGCGCTGACCGACGCCGCCACTCCCGTCATCCAGGCAGACCTGATTGCGCGGGAAGCGACCGTTGCCGGCTTTACGGTCGTCGGCAGCGCAGCACTCGCCGATCTCGGTGACAGGGCAGGGGAACGCTTCCGAGCGTTTCTCGACCTGGGCCGCCATGGCGACATGGACTGGCTCGAAGCCAAATCCGATCGACGCCGACACCCGAACGCGATGTGGGCGGAGGCGCGATCGGCAATCGTCCTCGGGCTGAGCTACGCGCCGGACGACGACCCGTTGCGGTTCCTCGATGAACCGTCACGCGCCAGTATCTCCGTCTACGCGCGGCGGCGCGATTACCACGATGTGGTCAAACCGCGCTTGAAGCGCGTCGCCCGCGCGCTGCAGGCGGCATCCGGCGGCGACGTCAAGGTCTTCGTCGATACCGCCCCGCTGATGGAGAAGCCGCTTGCCGCGCTCGCCGGGATCGGCTGGCAAGGCAAGCACACCAACCTCGTCTCGCGCGACCATGGCTCGTGGCTCTATCTCGGCGTCATCCTGACGACAGCCGAGATCGCACCCGATCGCGCGGAAGCCTCTCACTGCGGCAACTGCCGGCGCTGTCTCGACGCCTGTCCGACGAACGCATTCCCGGCGCCCTATCAGCTCGACGCCCGTCGGTGCATCTCGTACCTGACGATCGAGCACAAAGGGCCCATCCCGCGTGAATTCCGCTCGGCGATCGGCAATCGCATCTATGGCTGCGACGACTGCCTCGCCGTGTGCCCATGGAACAAGTTCGCTGTCGCCGCGCGCGACCAGCAGATCGCGATCCGGCCGGAGACGGTCGGCCCATCGCTCGCCGATCTGCTGCAGCTCGACGATCCGACGTTTCGCCAGCGCTTTGCCGGCACGCCCATCCGCCGCAGCGGCCTCGCGCGCTTCCTGCGCAACACGCTGATCGCCGCCGGCAATAGCGGCGATGAAACGCTCGTGCCGTTCGTTGAGCCGCTCCTGGCACATAACGAACCGCTGGTGCGCGGAGCGGCGGTGTGGGCGCTGTCGCGGCTCGTCCCTGCGGAGCGGATGGCGGCGCTGGCGGCGACCGCGCGCGTCTCCGAAACGGATGCGGCCGTGCGCGAGGAATGGCACGAGGCGCTCACGGCATGACGTCACTGCTCTGCATCGGGCTCGGCTACTCGGCGCAGGTTTTTGCCGC
>LNEA01000501.1 GCA_001464855.1 Rhizobiales bacterium Ga0077530 | reverse complement strand
GCGCGGCGTGCAGATGGTGGCACCGAGATCCATCATCGCCTGGGCGAAATCACCCGCACGTTTCTTGGGCGTCAGCGATGCCGCCAGCCGGCGCAGTTCCGCCTTGGCGCCGGGCACCGGCTCAGAGATCGCGAACAGTCGCGCGACGACACGTTCGATGTTGCCATCGACTGGCGTGGCGCGGCGGCCGAAGGCGATCGCCGCGATTGCGGCAGCGGTGTAAGGACCGATCCCCGGCAGTTCGAGCAGGCGCGCTTCGGTGTCGGGGAAGCGACCGGCGTGGTTTTCCACAATCGCTTTTGCGCAGGCGTGGAGGTTGCGGGCGCGACTGTAGTAGCCAAGGCCGGACCACGTCGCGAGCACGTCATCGAGGTCAGCTGCGGCGAGGGCGGCCACATCCGGCCATCGGGCGAGGAACTTCAGGAAGTAGGGAACGACCGTCCGCACGGTGGTTTGCTGGAGCATGATCTCGCTCAGCCACACGGCATAGGGGTCGGCGGGCGCGCCCGGCGCATACCGCCACGGCAGGTCACGGCGCTCGCGGTCGTACCAGTCGAGTACCGCCGCGACGGTACCAGGACCGGGCGCTGGCCAGATGTGTTGCAGTCTTGCCGCAGCGGTCATGCGATCGCCCCGCGCCCAGGCCCCGAATCATTAACCCGATGTTAAGCACGACTCGGTCGAATTGATACCGGAGGCGCCTGTTTCATGGCCCCGATTTCCGAGGCGCGACGCGCCGGAGCACCAATGTCGAAACGCAAACCGTCCGTTTCCGCTGCGCCCGTCGCTTGGCGGGCCGCCAAGCCGCGCGCCGGCGCCAACTATATCAGCGCCAAGGCCGTCGGCAGCATGGTCCCGGGCCTGACCCGTAAAGCCTTCGAACGCTTTGGTTTTTCGACGGCCACTCTGCTCACCGACTGCCCCCGACCGCTTGAAATGGCCACGTGGCGGCACAAATAGCAGCGATGACGAACCGGCAGAAGGCCCCGCCCGTCAGGGCGCGACGCTGGTCCTGCGCGTCGACCTCGGGCGCGGCATCGACATCCAGTACAAGGCCCGTCAGTTGATCGAGCGTATCAACGCCCACTTCGGCTACCGCGCTGTCGCCGAAATCCGAATCATCCAGGCGCCTGTCGAAGGTGCCCTGCCGCCGGCCGAAGTTGCATCGCCGGCGCGAGTTTTGCGCAAAGCCTTCAATCGCCGCGAGACCGCCCCCATGCTCGCCGCCATCCCGGATGAGGGACTCCGCGCGGCACTGGAACGTATGCAGGCGGGTTTGAGCAGGGGTTAGTTTTTTGCCGCGGTCCGCGAAGGTGCAGCTCGTGCCTTGGACGCGAGTGTTTTGAGATTTGGAATTCCGCGCAACTATAGCGGCCGAAGGCCGCGAGGTGAAATCGCCAACCGGCGAGGCAGTTCCGCGGCGCCAGTAGCCGAAGGCGTTGGCGACCGCGGCAAAAAACTATCCCAACCCCGCAACCTTCGGCCGGATGTCGGCCCACGGCATCGCCTGCTCGATAAGAGCTGAGACGCGCAGCAGCAGCGCGTCGGCGCCGCGGCGGCCGATGAGCTGCGC
>LNEA01000500.1 GCA_001464855.1 Rhizobiales bacterium Ga0077530 | reverse complement strand
CCACCCGCTGAGGCGTCCGACGACAAGTACCACGGCGTCAACAAATTCAACATCATCACTGGCGATCAGGTGAAGGTGAAGCCGAACGCGCCTGGTTATACCAAGGTCTTCGCCGACAGCCTGATCGCGGAAGCGCGCAAGGATCCGAAAATCGTCGCGATCACGGCGGCGATGCCGTCGGGCACCGGACTCGATCATTTCGGCGCGGCGTTCCCCGATCGCACCTTCGACGTCGGCATTGCCGAACAGCACGGCGTCACCTTCGCGGCCGGCCTCGCGACCGAAGGATTCAAGCCGTTCGCGGCAATCTATTCGACGTTCCTTCAGCGCGCCTACGATCAGGTCGTGCACGACGTCGCGATCCAGAACCTGCCGGTTCGCTTCGCTCTCGATCGCGCCGGCCTCGTCGGTGCGGATGGCCCGACGCACGCCGGTGCCTTCGATCTCGCCTACCTCGGATGCCTGCCGAACTTCGTCATCATGGCCGCCGCCGACGAGGCCGAACTCCGTCACATGGTCGCGACAGCCGTCGCCATTGATGACCGGCCGAGCGCACTGCGCTATCCGCGCGGCGAAGGCGTGGGCGTCGAACTTCCCGACGTCGGCGTGCCGCTCGAAGTTGGCAAGGGCCGCATCATGCGCGAAGGCTCGACGGTCGCGATCCTGTCGCTCGGCACACGCCTCGCCGACAGCCTCAAGGCCGCCGAACAGCTCACCGCGCTCGGTCTTTCAACGACCGTCGCCGATGCGCGCTTCGCGAAACCCATCGACGAGGACATGGTCCGTCGCCTCGCCGCCAATCACGAGGTCCTCATCACCGTCGAGGAAGGCTCCATCGGCGGCTTCGCCAGCCAGGTCCTTCAGTTCCTCGCGACCGAGGGTCTACTCGATCGTGGCCTCAAGGTGCGCCCGATGGTGCTGCCCGACACGTTCATCGATCACGACAAGCCCGAGAAAATGTACGAGCGCGCCGGCCTCAGCGCGGCGGGTATCGTGGCAACGGCACTCAGCGCGCTCGGCCGCCCGCTCGAAGCGAACGAAGCCAGCCGGGCCTGATCTGCTATCCTTTCGAAAGTGTTGCCATGCGCGATACAATTGCGCGCGCCGCATTGATTTGTTGGTGACACTAACAATCGTAAAGCATGGCATTGGACGCATAATTCCGGCAAATTTGATTCAATCAGCGGGAGAATAAGGTTGCTCCGCTGAACGTACGCCGCGCGCGGGCCGTCCCCCGCACACTGGCGCAATTGATCTTTGGGGAGGTGCTGTATGTCACCGGGCATCATGGAAGAACAGCTACTCGTCGCGCTCGGCACCGATGCCGATCTCGCCGCTGCCGGCTGCGCGGCCGAAATCGGCGAGCAGGTTGGCATCATCGTCCGTCGCGGTTCGCACTATCGCGGCGCGTGGTATTGGCAGCGCGACACGTTCTCGTTCACGCCGGCCGGCTACAGCGAGTCCACGTTCGAAGCGCGCACGATCGACGAAGCGCTCGCCCTGACGCGACAGTTGGCTCTCAAGGCGGCGCCATCTCGAGGCCCGCGAACTCGAATGCTGGACTGACAGTACAGCCGACGAGGGTCCAGGGGCCGGTGCTCGCCGCGCTCTGCCACATGCCAGCCGGCACGTTGAATTGCGGTCGCGCGCCAGACGCCAGGTCGTTGCCGAGCATCATCATTTGGACTGCGACGCCGTCGGCCGACAGCGACAGCGCCAAAGGCGCACCGGCATACCAGTGCCAGATCTCGGTTGCATCGACACGATGCCAATGGGAGCGCTCGCGGGCCTGGCCATCCGGGCGTTCATGCCGCCACGTCTCGACATAGTGACCGCCCTCTGGGTGGGGCAGCATCGCCAGCGTCGCGATGATCTCGTCGGGCGTCATGGCGGTTCTCGTCATCGGCAGCCGAGTTCGCGCTCCTTCGCCAGCAGCGTATCGACCGTGGTGCGCTCGCCGGCCGACATCGCGGCGCGCGCCGCGCCCTGGTCGCGGAAGCAGGACGCCGTATCGAACGCTGCCCGCCCGCGCGCCGTCGTGAAGCAATAGCCGTGGCGATGCCAGATCTCGTTGCGCTGCTGCCAGAGCCCATCACATGACGTCGCGGCGGCGGGGGTGGCGCGCGGTGGCGGCGTTGGAACCGTCGTTATTGCCCACGGGCGCGGCGCCAGAGTGCGGCAGCATGCGATCCACTTGCTGTGCGCCCAGCCGCTCATGCCATCGATGAGTTCGACGCGCCGCCAGACGCCGCGGCTTTCCCGCACGCGCAGCAGCGTGTCCGGCCCCATCGTCGCGATGCGCACGTCGCTCGGCAGCGGCCCAGTGCGAAGCGCGAGAAAATTGTCTCCGTTCGGATCGAGCCCGGTGACGTAATGGAAGCTCTCTGCCGGGGCGGCGGGGCGTGCCGGGCTGCCGCGCGTCGCAATTTGTTGGTTTGTGGAAGGCAGACTTGCCGTCGGCGGTGGAGTTGCCGACGGCGGCGATGGGGCTACCGACGGCGGTAGCGTGGCTATCGGAGACGGTCCGCCCGAGGCGAACGCCACCTCATCGATCAGCGAGGAGTTCTCCCAGGGGATCTGCTGCTCGCGGGTGTCCTGTTGCACGTCGGCGCGCACCCGCCGCATCACCGCGTGCACATCGGCGCCAGCGAGCGACATATGGTCGAGCAGCGCCTTCGTGAAGGGGCTGTTGCGGCCGCTCCCATCGAGCGCGACGTTGCCGGGCTGGGTCGAATAGACGATGAACGACCCAACGCCCGCATAAACGCGCGCGAGGCCCTTGGCTGCACCCACCGAGCGCGTCCCCGCGCCGCCTGAAAGCCCCTCGACAAGCGGGTTATCGCGACAGGCGTCGAGGATCACGATGCGCGTTTTGGTCAGGCGGGAAAGGTCGGCCAGAAAAGCGTTGAGCGACACGAACTGGCGTCGCACGTCGTCCTCGGACTTGGCCTGCGCGTCGACCGGCGCGAGATAGTTCTCACCGCCGATCTGCAGTGCGTGGCCCGCGAAGTAGACCAGGGAGAGATCGTCCTGCTTGAGCGAGCTGGCAAAACTGGCAAACCCTTTGAGAAGGGCGCTACGCGAGGCGTCGAACTGGACCGTGACCTCCCAGCCGAGTTCGCGCAGCCGCGTCGCCAGATCTCGGGCGTCATTGGCGGGATTGGCGAGTGCCGTCGTGTGCAAGTAGTTGGCGTTGCCGACAATGAAGGCCCGGCGCGCCGCCTCGGCTCCCGTGGTCGTGGCGAGCATCATCACCCCGACCATCACCGCGAGACACGCTTTTGTCACTCGGCTCCACCTAAACCGCATCGCCCACTCCCACCGGTTCCTTGCCCGGACCAATAGCGGAAGTGAGCGCGGATTTCTATGCGGCTGGAAGCGCCGTTTCCTCGCTCGTCGCCGCGACACGGCTTTCGGCCGGCGTCGCGAAAAGGTGCTCGTTGACCTGCACCCAGTTGGCGAGTTGGCCGACGCCCTCGGCGACACCGGTTTCCGGCTTCCAGCCCAGCACCGTTTCGAGCTTGCGGATGTCGCTGATGTAGACGCGCTGGTCGCCCGGGCGCCAGTCGTCCCATTTGAGCGGAATCTTGCGACCGAGCTTCTTCTCCAGCAGCTCGACCAATTCGACCAGCGACAGGACATGGCGCGGGCCGCCGCCGATATTGAAGGCCTGCCCGGCGATCTTGTCCGGCGAAACGATCGCGGCCTCGTAGGCGCGTAGCAGATCGTCGACGTAGAGCACGTCGCGCACCTGCTTGCCGTCACCGAAAATCGTGATGTTACGACGCAGCCGCGACGCGATGGTGAACCATGCGATCCAGCCCTGGTCCTCAATGCCGAACTGGCGGGTGCCGTAGATGCAGGATTGGCGGAACGACGTCGCCGGCAGACCGTAAATGCGGGCATAGTCGAGGGTGTACTGGTCTGCGGCGCCCTTCGAGCAGCCGTACGGGGAAAGGAAATCCAGCGCCTGCTGCTCGTCGATGCCGTGCGGGCGGTCGGCGTAGGTGTAGCGGCTGCCAGCGAGCTGGTATTTCGCACCGTCGATCTTGCCATAGACCTTGTTGGTCGAGGCGAAGATAAACGGCGCCTCCGGGCAATGCTGGCGCGCCGCCTCGAGCAGATTGAAAGTGCCGAGCGCGTTGATCATGAAATCGGTGCGCGGATCTGTGACCGATGTCGTGACGGCAACTTGTGCCGCCAAGTGGATAACGGCGTTGAACCGGGTCTCCGAGAACACCCGCTCGACCTCGGCGCGGTCGCGGATGTCGACCTGCTCGAAGTCGAACCGCGTCCCGTCCTGCAGCCAATGCAGATTCTGATCCGTACCCTCGCGCGACAGGTTGTCGAGCACCGTCACTTGCCAGTTCCGGGCACCGAAGTAGCGCGCCGCATTGCAGCCGACGAAGCCAGCCCCCCCCGTGATCAACACTCGCTTCCCGCGCATTCTACCTCCTCAAAATCCCGCCGCTGCGGATGGCCTGCGGCCCCGCTCGTTCGCGCACACAAACCGCACCCAGGCAGCGTCACGCGCCCATAAGACGCTGCTACCAGGAGAAAGGTTCAAGCCGCGACCGTACAGTATCGAATATGAACAGAAACCGCGCCGGGGCCGATCGCATACTATTCAGGCGGACTGACCGGTTCTGGTGCGTCCTTGAGATCCACCGCAGCGCATGGACGGAAGTCGTCGATTGTGCGAGGGAAGCGCGTATTCAGCCCTCGTTCATGAGATGTCTTGCAGGGAGCGGCACACACACATGCGTAAATCTGCGCGTCGGAGGGCTTCTATTCCATGAGAATTCTCGTAACCGGAGGCGCGGGTTTCATCGGCTCGCACCTCACCCGCCGGCTGCTCGCCGACGGTCACGAGGTTCATGTTGTCGACAATGAATCCAATGGCTTGCGAAGTGCGGTCCCGGCTGGCGCCCACTACCGCCGGGCCGATGTCATTCGCCCCGAGGAGATCGAGCCGGTGTTCGCCGCTGGTCTCGATGCGGTGTGCCACTTGGCCGGACAGGTCTCGATCATCAAGGCCTACGACAACCCCGTCGGGGACCTCAGGACCAACACCGAAGGCACGGTGAATGTCGTGCAGCTCTGCGTCCGCCACCGGGTACCTAGGCTGATCTATGCGAGCTCGATGACCGCTTACGGCGACTGCAAGTTGGTCCCGACCCCCGAAACCGAGCCCTGCCTGCCTGATTCTTATTACGGCATCACAAAGTTTGCCGCCGAGCGTTACGTTCATGCCACAGCCATGCGGCCGGATCTCGACTTCGACTTCGGCGTGACGTCGCTGCGGATGTTCAGCGTCTACGGCCCCGGTCAAGCCCTCGACAACCCTTACCAGGGCGTTCTCGGCATCTTCATCGGCAAGCTGATCCGCGGCGAACCGATCACGATCTTCGGTGACGGCGAGCAGACGCGCGACTTCATCTACATCGGCGACATCGTCAATGGCTGGGTGACGGCGCTGACCAGCGACAAGGCGGCAGGCGGCATTTTCAATCTCGGCAGCGGCCGGTCGACCTCGATCAACGACCTCGCCGCCCACGCCGCCGCAGCCTTCGGCCATAAGCCCGGCGCCTACGACATCCGCCACGCCCCGGCGCGTCCGGGGGAACAACGTCGCGTGCAGGCCGACATCGGTCGCGCGCAATCCGTCCTTGGCTGGCAGCCACGGACGACCTTCGAACAAGGCCTCGCGGAAACCGTCCGCAGCGGCCGCGCGTCAACCGGCGGCTGAGGAACGCATGAAACTTCTGCTCGTGACTGCTTGCGATCCGTGGACGCGCAGTGCGTCGACCGTCCGTCATTATGTCGAGGCGGGACGCGCGCTCGGCCACGACGTCGCGGTGTTCGGCCCAACCAATCCGGAAATGCCGGAGCTGGCCTTCACCACGGATCTTGCCGGCGTCGACCTTGCGGCCTTCATCGTCCAGGTCCCGTCGGACTTTCCCGATATGCCGCTTCTCGCGCGTCTGCTCGACACGATCCCCCGGGAAAAGCGCGTCGTGGTCGATCTGTGGGGCCGCTATAACGAGACGATCTACGTCAATCACGACTTCAACCATCTCGAGAAACTCGATGGCCACGTCGGCTGGGAGTGGGACGATGCGTTCCGCGCCATTTCCAACACGATCCTCCAGCCGACGCTTAGTCCTCGGCGCAGCGACGCCGGCTCGTTCCTGTTTCATGGCTTTGCGCCGGAAGCTGTGGTCGTTCCCGAGACGTCCGCTGAGGCCGCCGCCGCGCGCTGGCTCGCTGAGGATCGTTGGTTCGGCGTTGCCTACATCGGCAGCAACTGGCAGCGCTGGGAGCAGGTCCACGCGTTTCTGAAAGCCCACGCGCCACTACGCAAGACCGTCGGTTGGGCGGGCCTGATCGGCTGGGATTGGAAAGAGCGGCCCGAGTGGGCCGTTCAACAGGGACTGGTTGGCGTCGACACGGATTCGGCGTGGCTGCTCGAAAACGAAGTGACCGTGAAGGATGGCGTGCGTTTCGACAAGGTGCTCGGCTACCTCTCGCAATCGAAGTTCTCACCTGTCTTCCATCGCCCGCTGTTCCGCGACCTCGGCCTCGTGACCGGCCGCACCTTCGAGACCTTCCACGCCGACACGATCCCCGTTCTGATGCTGCCCCAACCGCTGGTGGCACAGATCTACGGTCCGGCCGCCCTGGCGTTGGTGCCCGGCGACGACATCGCGGCATTTCTCACTGACGCCCTCGCGCGGCCGGCGTTCTATTGGGACGCGGTGATCAAGACTCGCGCCCACCTCGCCAAGCATCATTCCTATTCGCGGCGACTTGAAGAACTGGCGGCGCTTGCGGCACGGGCATCTCGATGAAGATCCTGTTCGTCATGAAGCATCGGGGTAACGCCGGCAACACGCACGCCGTCGCCGACTACATGCGCGTCGCGCCGCAGTTCGGGCACGAGGTCAGCCTCTACGGGCGACCGATGTCGTGGCTGCCGGGTTTGAGCTTCACCGACCGGATCCGCTCGGTCGACAAGATCGTCTACCTCTTCGAGTCCGAGATCTATCGCCTGAGCGGCGTGGGCGAGACGACCATGCTGGCGTCCCGCCCACGCGGTGATCGACTGATCCTCGACATGGACGGGATGTATAACCCGGTCATCTGCCTCGACGGCTACGACCGCAACCACGACACCGAAGATGAGCGCGCCCGCTGGTTCGAGCATTTCCACGCGCTCGCCGACCACGTCTACAAGCCGACGATCGCCCCTCCCGCAAGCCCGCGCGAGATCGCGCTACCGTTCTACGGTTACGACCCGGCGCTCGAGACCGCACCCGTGCCGGCCTCCGAGAAAAAATACGACATCCTCCACCTCGGCCATAACTGGTGGCGCTGGCGCGATGTCGAGGAAACGCTGATCCCGGCATTCGAAGCGCACCGCAGCAAGATCGGCCGCATCGGCTTCATCGGGTTGTGGTGGGACAAGGCGCCGATCGAAGCCGACGCTGGCAATCCCCTCGCGTTCAAGTCGGATGCGGCGGCGTTCAAGCGGCTCGACATCGAGACGCAAGATTCGGTCATGTACGACCAGGTGATCCGCACGATGAGTTCGGCGAAGATCAACATCTTTACCCAGCGCCCGGTGCTCCATCACCTCCGCCATCTGACACTCAAGTACTTCGAGATCTTCTACGCCGACACGATCCCGCTGCTCATGCTCGACGCCAACCACGCGGCCGATGTCTATGGACCGGCTGCGCGTGAGTTGACGCTTCCGGGCCGCGCCAGCGAGAAAATCCTCGATGCGCTGGCCCGGCCAGCCCGCTACCGCGAGATCGTGCAGGACGTCCGCCGTCATCTGGCGGCGCATCACAACTATCAGCGGCGGATGCAGGAGCTTGCGGCCGCACTCAACGGCTGACGCTTCTCGAATTTCTTGGATCAATCTGGAGCGCTCGGCGCCATGAAGCTGGTGTTCGTCTATTGGGGCTTCGAGAACGCCGGCAGCATGCTGGACCTCAAGGGATACGCGCGCGCCGCGCAGGCCGCCGGCCACCAGGTCTCGATCTATGGCCCTCCGGGCCACGTCTATGCGCTCGACTATTCCAAGGACCTCGCCGGCGCCGATGCTGTCGTCTTCGTCGTCGAGTGGACGACGCAGCTCCAGTTCGGCGATCGGCTCGATTGGGTGCGGCTGCTGTCGTCCGTTCCCCGCGAGCGCCGCGTCGTGATCGACTGCGACGGCGCCTACAATGATCCGATCACTTTTCGCGGCGACTACAATCACAAGACGGCAGAGTCCAGCCGCGCCTGGATCGATTTCTGCGACAGCCTGAGCGACAAGATCTGCCAGCCGACCCCGACGCCGCTGCGTCCGAACGTCCGGCCATTTCTGTTCCACATCTATGATCCGGATTGGGAGACGCCGCTCGACTTCTCGGCCAAGGAATTCGGGATGATCTATGTCGGTCACACCAAATTCCGCTGGCACGGCATGTCGCAGGTCCTGCGCGGGATCGAGCCGATCCGCGGCAAGCTCGGCCGCATCGGCCTCGTCGGCGAAGGCTGGGACGCACCGCTCGAATGGACGCAGTGGAAGGAAATCCGCGACGACTATTTCGTCGACCGCGACTACCTGAAGCGGATCGGCGTCGAAGCACTGGCGCCCGTGCCCTACAAAGAGGTCATCGCTACGATGAGCCGGGGCATATTCAATCCCGTCATCTACCGGCCGCTGTTCGAGCGGCTCGGCTTCGTCACCTGCCGGACCTTCGAGACGCCGGCGTCGAGCACCATTCCACTGTTCCTGCTGGAGCCGGATTACGTCCGCAGCATTTACGGAGATGCGGCGGCCGAACTCGTCCTCGGCACAGCGCCGCACGAGAAGATCGACGACGTCGTCAGCCGCCCGCAACACTACGCCGATATCGTGCTCGCCATCCGTGACGAGTTCAGGCAGCGTCATTCTCCTGAAGCGCGTTTGCGCGAGCTGATCGGCATCATCGAGCAATGACGGGCGTGGCAAGGACAGGATCGGCGTGACGCAAGACTCCGCGTTCCCATCGACGGTCGAGCAGACGGCGAACGACGCCGCTGGGCCCGCACGCCGGATGCGGCTGCGCTACGGCTTCAATGAGATCAACGGCTGGTGGCATATGTCGCGCGGAGCGCACAATGCCGAGGTGCGCCGCCACCTGCGCCTGATGGACACCAAGATCATCCGCATCTTCGCGTTCGATCAACCGGTGCCGGATCCGTTCAAGAACTGGCACGGCTTCTCGATCTACGTACAGGGCGTGCTCGATGCGGGCGCCGTACCGATGATCACCTT
>LNEA01000499.1 GCA_001464855.1 Rhizobiales bacterium Ga0077530 | reverse complement strand
GCACCGAGCCTCGAAGCGCTGGCCTCCGCGCGCCGCCACGCGGACACCGCGCGCCCCGCTACGCTCGCCGCGATCGTCAATCCGACCGGCGATCTCCCAGGTGCCGAAAAGGAAGGCGAAATCGTCGCCTCTCACTTCACGCCGGAATCACGCCTCGTGCTTGTGGGCGCGACGGCGACGCCCGATGCGGTACTGACCGCTCTCAAAACTCAGACCCATTGGCATTTTGCCTCACACGGGACGTTCTCGTGGGCCGATGTACGCCAGTCCGCATTGATCATGCACGGCCCGGTTCGCCTGAGCGTCGGCCAACTGCAAGCGACGACAGGCCTCGGCCGCCCACGTCTCGTGGTATTGTCGGCGTGCGAAACCGGCCTCGTCGACATCATCAGCAATCCCGATGAGTTCATCGGACTCCCCGGCACCTTCATGGCGCTCGGCGCGGCCGGTGTCGTCGGCACGCTTTGGCCTGTGAACGATACCGCGACGGCGCTGCTGATGGCGCGGTTCTACGAGTTGCAGCACTCAGCCATGCGCAAGCGTGGCTACGCGACGCGACGAACACCGATCTCCAGGCCTATGTCGAGACCGCCGTCGTCGACGCGCGTATTGCGCCACAACTCGGCGAGCAGATCGTGCAGGAGCTGACCGCAGAAGGCTTGCGGCGATCGCGCAACAGTTCTGCGATCCAATGGATCACGCCGACGCGCGGATCAGAACGCAAACCGACGGAAGCAGCGGTTGAACAGGCGCGCCCCTTTGCACACCCCTACTTCTGGGCCGGCTTCGTGCACACAGGGCTCTAGCGATCGCGCAACGCTTTCGCTGCAGGCAGGACGAGAGTTATTATTGTTGCATCGTCTTCGGTCTCCGACCGCAGACTATGCTGCGTTCGACGATGGGAGGAAGAAAATGAAAGTCGGTTTCATCGGCCTAGGCACTATGGGCGCGTTTATGGCGACCAACCTGTCGCGGTATCTCGAAAGCTCGAACCATGGCTTCGTCGTCCATGACATCCGGCGCGAGTCCGCCGAGCCGTTCATCGCCAATGGGGCCGCATGGGCGGACAGTCCGCGTCAACTCGCCGAGATTTGCGACGTTGTTTTCCTGTCCCTCCCCGGTCCGAAGGAAGTCGAGGCCGTCGCCACCGCAGCCGACACCGGTTTGCTTGGCGGGCTCAAGAAGGGCGCGGCCGTTTTCGACCTGTCGACCAATGCCCCGAGCATGGTGCGCAAACTCGCCGCCCAGTTTGCCGAGCAAGGCTACCATTTCCTCGACGCACCTGTGAGCGGTGGCCCGGCGGGTGCGCGCTCGGGCAAGCTCGCGATCTGGATTGGTGGCGACAAAGCCGCCTTCGATGAGCACAAGGTGCTACTCGACGCCTTCGCCGATCAGGCGCGCTACATCGGCGCGATTGGCGCCGGCTCGGTGGCCAAGCTCGTGCACAACTGCGCCGGCTATGCGATCCAAACGGCGCTTGCCGAAGTCTTCACGATGGGCGTCAAAGGCGGTGTCGAACCGCTGGCGCTGTGGGAAGCGGTACGCACCGGCGCCGGCGGCCGCGGCCGCACTTTCGATCGTCTCTCCGACCAGTTCCTGCAGAACAAGTACGAGCCGCCATCGTTCGCGCTCAAGCTCGCGCTGAAGGACATGACGCTGGCGACTGATCTTGGCCGCGAACTCGGCGTTCCCATGCGGATCGCCAATCTGGCCTATGCCGAGTTGAGCGAGGCCATGGCGCGCGGCTGGGAAGCGCAGGATTCGCGCTCACCCATGAAGCTCCAAATCGAGCGTGCCGGCGTCGAGATTGCCGTCGATCCTAAGCGCATCGAGGAAGTGCTTCAGCGCGATCCGCCGGCAACCGGCAATCCCAAGCCGGCTTGACGCCAACTACGGTTGCAAGGCCACAGGAAAGAGGCGCCTAGCCTCTTTCCTGATGCGCGACGCGACAGGCTACTCCGCCGCCATCTTTGCTGCGGCCTCCGCCGTCTTCAGCGCCTTGCGTACCTTCGGCGGCGACATCGGCAGCTCATCGAAGCGCAAGCCGAGCGCCATGTGAATCGCGTTCGCGACGGCCGCGAGCGGCGGCACGATCGGCACTTCGCCAACGCCGCGCACGCCCTGCGGATGCTTCTCGTTCGGCACTTCGATGATCACGGTATCGATCATGGGCATGTCTGAGGCGACCGGCATCCGATAATCCAGGAATCCCGGATTATCCATGTGCCCATTCTTGTCGTAGATGTACTCCTCGTGGAGCGCCCAGCCGATGCCTTGCACAACACCGCCTTGCATCTGGCCTTCGACATAGCTCGGATGGATCGCGCGACCGGCATCCTGCACCGCCGTATAGCGCGTCACCATCACCTGACCGGTATCGCGATCGACCTCGACGTCGCAGATGTGCGTCGCGAATCCGCCCTCGGCGCCCACCGTATTCAGCGACGAGCGCGCGTTGATCGGGCCACCCGTCGCGCTCGCCTTGGCGGCGATCTCGGCGAGCGATAGCGGCTCGAACTGACCGGCGTTATCGCCGGCAGGGCGGGCGTGGCCATTCTCCCAGACGACGGCATCGACGTCGATTTTCCAGATCATCGCGGCGCGCCTGCGCAAGATCTCGATCACTTCCTCGGTCGATTTCGTGACCACGATCGCGGAGGCGAACGTCACGCGGCTGCCGCCGGTGAGCGCGCTGTAGGGGATCATGCTCGTGTCGCCGATCAGTGCCTGCACCTTGCTGTAGTGGATGCCGAGCAGCTCCGAGGTAATGTTGACCGTCGAGGCGCGGGAGCCGCCGATATCCGGATGTCCCGTGATGACGACGACGGTACCATCCTCGTTGACGCTGACCTGCGCACTCGATTCGCCGCCTGCATTGAACCAGAACCCGCTCGCTACACCGCGGCCCTGATTGGGGCCGAGCGGCGCCTTGTAGTGCGGATGCTCCAGCGCGGCCTTGATGGTCTCCTCGTAGCCGATGCGATTGAAGGTCGGACCGTAGGCAGCCTTGGTGCCTTTCTTGGCCGCGTTCTTCAGCCGGAGCTCGAGCGGATCCATGCCGATCGCCGAGGCGACCTCGTCGAGCACGCACTCGACGGGATAAGCCCCAATCGGCGCACCCGGCGCGCGATAAGCCGCCACCTTCGGCCGGTTCGAGACGACGTCGAGACCGACGACGTGGACATTCTCGATGTCATAGGGCGCAAAGCCGCAGCCGATCGCGCCACGCGTCGGCGAACCCGGAAACGCACCGGCCTGCAGCGCCCACGTTCCTTGGACGGCGGTGATCTTGCCGTCCTTGGTGGCGCCGATCTTGACCGTACTCGTCGAGCCCGACGTCGGGCCGGATGCGCGGAACACGTCTTCGCGCGTCATCGCCATTTTCACCGGCCGCCCCGACTTGCGCGACAGCACCAGTGCGAGCGGTTCGAGATAGACGATCGTCTTGCCGCCGAAACCGCCACCGATTTCGGCGGGGACGACGCGCACGTTGTTTTGCGGCAGGCCGGTCAGCAGGGCGCTCATGGCGCGGACCATGAAATGGCCTTGGCTGCTGCTCCAGATGGTGGCGTTGCCGTCGGGCGTGGCGCTGACGAGGCAGGCGTGCGGCTCGATGTAGCCTTGGTGCACGGGCTTCGTTTTGAAGCTGCGCTCAATGATGACGTCGGCGGCGGCAAAGCCGGCTTCGACGTCGCCGAGCTTGTGCTCGAGCTTGCCGGCGATGTTCGACGGCGTTTCGGACTTGTCGCCCGGCGCCCGGAAGTGGTCGTGCAGGATCGGCGCGCCCGGCTTCATCGCCTCGTCGACGTCGATCACCCACGGCAGCACTTCATAGTCGACCTCGATCAGCGCAATCGCGGCTTCCGCGATCTTCTGCGAGATCGCCGCGACTGCCGCTACGGGATGGCCGGCAAACAATGCCTTGTCGCGGGCCATGACGTTGCGGCAGATCCAGCGCATGTCCTGGATGCCGACGACGACTGGCTTGCTGAGCGGAATATCGACGATGTCCTTCGCCGTCATGACCGCCTTCACTCCGGGCAACGCTGCGGCCTTGTCCGTATTGATCGACTTGATGCGGGCGTGGGGATGGGGGCTGCGCAGAACTTTGCCCCAGATCATGCCGGGGAGGGTGAAATCCGCGCCGTACTGCGCCCGGCCTGTCACCTTGTCCTGCCCGTCCGGCCGCGGCGTGCGCTGGCCGATCCATTTGTTTTCTGGATTGTCACCCGTCATTGCTGGCTCGTCCTATTCCGTTCGCTGATCGAATGCCGATCTAACCCCAATCAGAGCAAGTCTATCAGAGACCGCCGTGGCTTGAAGCACAATGTCGCCCGCAATTGCGATACCTCCTCCCCGCGAGGTGGGGATCTTGCGGCATTGACGGCCTTTCCCGCGCTCAGCGCGCGACGCTCTCGAACAGGGCATCGGCGCGCGTGGCGGCAATTGTGCGAAATGCTGCGGACTGCGCGAAAAAATCACCGTGGAGCGGGTTCGCATAGATCACGATGACCCGGCGCGGATACGCGGCGAGCGTGAGTTCGAGGTTCGCGACGACGTGCGCCATGGTCGCCGCGCCGAACGGATTGAACAGGAACACGACCAACGGCTCAGTCGGGAACGCATACGCGGCGGCGTCCATTTGCAGAAGTTCAAAACGGGCGTCTGGCACTTGCCCACTGACGGCGGCGATCGCAACATTCGTTTGCGCGATCGCGTGCAACTCGCCCGACCACTCAACGCCGACGATCCGTTTGAACGGAAACTCTTGCGCGACCAACAGCACGCGGCCCTTGCCGGACCCGAGGTCGACGAGCACAGTCTCGCTGGCGCCACTCTCAGCGGCGACAAGCAGCTCTCGAATGCGTCCTGATGTCAGCGATGCATAAGGGTTGCCATCGATGGGCGCATTGCTCTGGTCCTTGAGTTCCCAGGGCATCACCATGCCGGACGTATCGGTGCCACGCCGGCCATCGAACGCGTCGGCTCTCTCGGCGCGTTCCTCGGTTCGGAACAGTACCTCCCGGATCAGCGGGCCGACCTCGCGCAAGGAGGCGACGATGCCGTAATAGCGGACAAAACTGGCGCAATGCCGAGCGAAAGCCAGCATCTCCCCATCCCCCGAAGCCGCCGGACCGCAATAAAAAGAAAAAGCCCCGGTGGATCACCGGAGCTTTGTCGTACCACGCCGTCGGAAAATACCGCTCGGGATTCTCAATTATGGCAAATCAGCGCAGCGCACCATCGCCGGCCGCTTACGCAGCTACCTGCGCACCAGTTCGCGAAACTTGCGCCGCTCCCAGGTCGTCACGAACCGCGGCTTCGACCCAAAAAGGGCGAGCGCGTGCGCGGCAACGCCGATACCCCAGCCAAGCATCACCCACTGCACCCACCATTCATCGCCAGTATACGCGTTGATAGCGGCAAGCAGGGCAACCACGAGAACATAGGACAGAAGATGAATGTAGAAGCCCTCGATCTCGGCAATACGCCGTTGGGCCACCATCACACGATGTCGATCGACCATGGACCTACTCCCGAAAAACGCAAACGAGGCCAGCGCTCGGACGTCGCCAGCAGATCTACCATTTTGGATAACTCTTTGGCCGATCTATGGGTTCCGTGCGGCGATCGATGGTCGCAGGCGGGGCAAGCTTACGCCGCGCCGCTGTAGCAGCCGTCCGCGATTTCCGAGAGTAGCGATCGCGCGTGTGGGGCCCAGCCAAGTTCCTTCCGCGCCCGAGCCGCACGTACGCGGCTGTTCGAGCCCATGGTGTCTTGCGCGGCACCCTCACCCCATTCCGCGGCCGCCTCTTCGAGCGTCATCGGTCGCGTTGCACCGTCCTTGCCGAGCATCCGGCTGATGGCGACGCCAAGCTCGCGCATCGAGTTCTCACCGTTCTCCGCGTAGTAAAATGAGCCGGCCGGGGCGGTCCTGATCGCAAGCAGATAGAGATCCACCAGATCGTCGATGTGGACGTTGGACCAGATGTTCTCACCGGGACCGTAGTGCCGCGCCGTGCCGCCGTTCTTGCGCGCGAGAGCGATAAGCCACGGCACTTGAATGCTGTGCCGCTTGGGACCGCGGCTGACCCCGTAGATCAGACTCGGGCAGATCACGATCGGACGGACACCCTTCGTCTGATAAGAGAGGATGAGATCATTGAGCGCCACGCGGGCGACGCGAGCGGACGACGGCGTGATCGGTGTCGTCTCATCATAAATGTCATCAGCGCGCTGCCCCGCCGACCGCTTGCCAACGATGCTCGATCCGCTGGTCTGCACGAACGTCTTGCCCGAACCCACGAGCGCATCCAGCATCGTGGTCGCCGCGCCGTGGTGGTCGGCGCTCGCCGCATTGACGACGACATCGGCGCGCCTCGCGGCGTCGGCTAGCACTGCGCCATCGTCAAGCGTACCCATCACGGGCTCGATCCCGATCGCGCGCAGTTTGGCGGCGCCCTCCTCGGAGCGGACGAGACCTGACACCTGTTGACCTTGCGCCGCCAGCGCAATAGCGACCGAGCCGCCGATGTAGCCTGACGCTCCCGTAAAGAAAACGCGCATGAAATGTGCTCCCTTGGTCGCCGACGCGAATGACGGTTTGTTATTGATGAAATGCGCAGGCCATGAATGTTTTCCAGAGTTCTGCGGATTGCACAAGGATCAACGACTACGGCCCGGCCCCCATTTGGGCAACTCAATGAGTGATGTCGCTCAGATCGGCCAGTGTCGCACGGCGAGTTCGCCGGCCGATGCCGTGAGAGCCGCCTCGAGATCGGCGCGTCCGAGTAGACCGCGCTGCGTATCGATGTACCGCATCGCATCCTCCGGCGTGCGCCCCTCGGCGAGAAACGTCGCAAGCGTTGCCGAGTAGGCGTCGCCCGCCCCGGCGGTACCGGCCACCGACGTCTTCGCCGACGGGCAATAGCGAATGCGTTCGCGATCGGCGAGGAACGAGCCGGACGCCCCGTCGGTCACCAGCACATAGCGCGCGCCGCTATCGCGTAGCGCCGTGAAGAATGATCTCAGCCCGAGCTGATAGCCGCCGCCAGTGAGTCCTTGGCGCGCGAGCGCGGTCGGCGGCTCCTCGCCGTCGCCCGTAAGCGGGGGGCCTCCTTCGCCAATGCGCCCAGCGATCGCCGGGACCAGTGCGGACGCCTCGACTTTGTTGATCACGAGGAGGTCAATCTGGCTCAGCGCATCCTGCAGCGCCATACCGCGGCTCGACAGCTGGCGGATGCCGGGATTGGTCGAGAGAAACGCGCCGGCACGCTTTGCTTCGGCAAGGATGCGTGGCACCCGGTCCGCGGACTGGTTCGAGAGCGACGAGACGTGGATCAGATCGACGGCGAACGCGTCCGACTTCAAATCGGAATCCTCGAGCAGCGTATTCGCGCCACGAAAGGTGAAGATTGCCGCGTTTCGATCGTGCGACGAAATCATGACCGCCGCACCCGTCGCCGCGCGGTCGTCGCGGCCGATCCAGCGTGTCGACACACCTTCCTGCATCAGCGCCGCGAGGATTGTCTCAGCGCGCTGATCACGCCCGAGCTTCGCGATCGTCGCGACGTCGATACCGAGCCGCGCCATCGCGACTGCAACGTTGATGGCGCCGCCGCCCGTATGCGTCGACACCTCGACCGCCTCCGTCTTGCGGCCCTCAGCAAGGAGCAAAAAAGATGTATCGGCATTGAGCATCGTCATGCGCTCGATGCGGCTCGATTCGATGATCGCGATTGTATCGATCATCGCACTTCCGATGGTGAGGGCCTTCATCGGGATGTTACCGTGCTCCGTGTCTATGCCGCTCACGGAACCAATTTCCGTGCTCGCGCGTTTCAATGCGGGCGCCGTGCGGCGTTGTGCTTGCGTGCCGGGGCATTGAGGTTCAAACTACCATGCATAAACGATCGTGGCGCGGTTTGAAGCCGCCTCGGGCCCCTGCTGCAGGTGTGCCGTTATAGCTGTCGGCACCGCCACATAGTTCCGTCATCCCAGGCGCGCCGCGAGGCCGCCGTCACCGCCGATATCGACCTTTCAGAGCGGCGCCGCCGCGACAAAGGAGAGAACCGTTTCTATCCCGCTGTCACTACCGAAATTGCATGGCCCCCGCTCGATTGCATTTTTCCTCGACTTTGACGGAACCCTGGTCGAGCTCGCGGACCGGCCGGACACGATCAAGCTCACCGAGCGCACGCGCGACGTGCTCTCGCGGCTGGCGGTCGTCACCGGTGGTGCTGTAGCCATTATCAGCGGCCGCGAGATTGCCGATCTCGATCGTTTCTTGTTGCCCCTTCGCCTTCCCGCCGCCGGCATCCACGGCCTGACGCGGCGCGGTTCGTCGGGTAAGAACCACGCGGCACCGCTCGACGATCATTTCCTTCGCCACGCCGAATACCTGCTGGCGCCACTCGTCCTGGCGGAACCTGGCCTGCTGCTCGAGCGCAAGTCGAATGCCGTCGCGCTGCACTATCGCAAGCGCCCCGACCTCGAGGACGTGTGCCGCGCAGTCATGGCGCAACTCGCCGCCCTTTGCCCCGGCATCCAGGTCACGCCCGGCAAAATGGTATTCGAAGCAAAGCCCGCCGTCGCCGACAAGGGCACAGCGATCCTCGAATTCCTCAAGGAGCCGCCTTTCGCCGGACGGCGCCCCATTGTCGCCGGTGACGACGTCACGGATGAGGACGCCTTCGCCGCCGTTACATCCGTCGGCGGCATTGCGATCAAGATCGGATCCGGCGCAACTCGCGCCCACTACGCCACTGCTGATACCGCAACATTTCTTGAATGGCTCCACGCGACGGCACTCGCACTCGAAAATGAGGTTCTGAATGGCTAATGCTCCACCCACGCTGGATCTGGCCCTGATCGGCAACTGCTGCATCAGCGCGTTGATCGATAAGCGCGGCCGTATCGTGTGGAGCTGCTTTCCGCGGTTCGACGGCGATCCCGTTTTTCATTCTCTGCTCGGCGGTCCTACCGAGGACGCGGACGACGGCACGTTCGAAATCGAACTCGTTGACGGCGCCGAGTACTGCCAAAGCTACGTCGGCAACACCGCGATCGTCCGCACGGTCATCGAAGGCCCATCGGGTGCGATCGAGGTGATCGATTTCGCTCCGCGCTTCAAGTGGCTCCAGCGCAGCTTTCGGCCGCAGACCCTGGTCCGGCGAATCCGACCGTTGCGCGGAAGCCCACGCATCCGCATCAAGGCGAAACCGCGATACGATTACGGGCGGGCGGCGCCGCTCGTCGCCTACGGCTCCAATCACATCCGCTATATCGGCCCCAACGTCGCTTTGCGCCTGACGACCGATGCCCCGATCGACTACATCGTCGGCGAGACGGCCTTCATCCTCGACGAACCCATCAACCTGATCTTCGGCCCTGACGAGACACTGACCACCGGTGCCGCCGAAACCGCGCGAGACTTCGAGGAACGAACGACAGCGTATTGGCGCGAATGGGTGCACCGCCTCGCACTACCTCTCGAATGGCAGGATGCCGTAATCCGCGCCGCCATCACGCTGAAATTGTGCAGCTACGAGCCGACCGGCGCCATCGTCGCCGCGATGACCACCAGCATTCCCGAGGCCGCCAGCTCGACTCGCAACTGGGACTACCGCTTCTGTTGGATCAGGGACGCGTTCTTCGTCGTGCGCGCGCTGAACTCGCTCGCCGCAGTGCGCACGATGGAGCTTTATTTCCGCTGGATGATGAACATCGTCGCTGATGCCCCCTCAGGACACATCCAGCCCGTTTACGGCATCGGTCTCGAAAAGGAATTGACCGAGCGGGAGATGACGGCGCTTCCCGGGTATCACGGCATGGGGCCCGTGCGCGCGGGCAACCTCGCCTATAAACAATTCCAGCACGATACCTACGGCAACATCATCCTCGGCGCGTCGCAGGCGTTCGTCGATCGGCGGCTGTTCATGGAAGTGGGCCAGGTTGAGTACGCTCGCCTCGAAGCAATCGGCGAGCAGGCATTCCTGCTCCATGACAAGCCTGATGCGGGGATTTGGGAACTGCGGACCCGCGAGCGGCCGCACACCTCATCCGCAATCATGTGCTGGGCGGGCTGCGACCGCCTCGCCAAGATCGGGCTTCATCTCGGTCTCGCCGATCGCGCCCGCGTCTGGCGCCAGCGCGCCGATCAGATCAAGGCTACCGTCTTCGAGCGTTCGTGGTCGAACGAGCGCCGTGCCTTCGTCGAGAGTTTCGGCGGGCGTCATCTCGATGCCAGCGTTCTGTTGATGGGCGAGGTGGACATGATCGATCCTAAGGATCCGCGTTTCGTTTCGACCGTCGACGAACTCGAAAAGACGCTCGCGCGCGGACCGTTCATGATGCGCTACGAGGAGCCCGACGACTTCGGCGCGCCCGAGACCGCCTTCAACGTCTGCGCCTTCTGGCGGCTGGATGCGCTCTCGCGAATTGGACGGCGCGAACAGGCACGCGAAATTTTCGAAGGCCTGCTGGCGGCACGCAATCCGCTCGGCTTGATGTCCGAGGATACCGACCCGATCACCGGAGCGGCATGGGGCAACTTTCCGCAGACTTATTCCATGGTGGGGATCATCAACGGAGCCGTCCGGCTCTCCAAACCCTGGGAGTCGACAGTATGAGCCGACTGATCGTTGCGTCCAATCGCGTTGCCGATCTCGACAAGGCCGTCCAGTCCGGAGGGCTGGCGGTCGCATTGGAAGACGCATTGCAAAGCGGCCGCGGCTTGTGGTTCGGCTGGGACGGCGCGACCGTCGAGGAAGATGAGGCCTCGCTCGGCATCAAGCTGCAGCAGAACAATGGCATCAGGACGGCGACGATACCGCTGACCCGCCGCGAATATGAAGAATATTATCTCGGTTTCTCGAACCGCGCGCTTTGGCCGACCTTTCACTACCGGCTCGATCTCGCCGTGTACGAGCATTCCTTTCTCGAGGGCTATCGGCGCGTCAATCAGCGGTTTGCGCAATCGCTCGCGGCCCTCATCGAGCCCGATGATCTGATCTGGGTGCACGACTATCACCTGATCCCGCTCGCCGAAGAACTGCGCCTCCAGGGCGTCAAGGAGAAGATCGGCTTCTTCCTGCACATCCCGTTCCCATCGCCTGATTTCTTCACGGCCATTCCCGAGCACGCGTGGTTGGCGAAATCGATGTTCGACTACGACATTCTCGGTTTTCAGACCTCGACCGATGCCGCAAACTTCGTTCGCTACGTCGTCGAACACGCGGACGGCGAGGCACTCAGCGACGACCGCGTCCGCGCCTTCGGCAAGACCGTTATCGCGCGCGCCTTTCCGATCGGCATCGATCCTGATTCTGTCTACGAGATGGCGCACACGCCAGAAGCCGACGCTCACATGGCGCGACTACAGCGCCGCAGCATGGCGAACATGTTCGTTCTCGGCGTCGACCGCCTCGACTATACCAAGGGTCTGCCGGGTCGGATGCGCGCCTTCAAGCGGCTGCTCGAACTGCATCCCGAACTGATGAAACGCGTCACGCTGATGCAGATCGCACCGCCGACGCGCGAGGAGGTCGAAGCCTACACCGACATCCGCCAGGAACTCGAAGGCTTGTCGGGTTCGATCAATGGCGAGTTCGGCGATTTCGACTGGACACCCGTGCGCTACATTCACCGGGCGATCCCGCGCGCGACGCTGTCGGCGCTGTTTCGCGCCAGCCAGGTAGGTCTCGTCACTCCGCTGCGGGACGGCATGAACCTCGTCGCCAAAGAGTATGTCGCGTCGCAGGACCCAGAAAATCCCGGTGTCCTCGTGCTGTCGAAGTTCGCGGGCGCGGCGGAAGATCTCCAGGAAGCCATCATCGTCAATCCCTATGATACCGACGAGATGGCCGATGGCCTGCACCGTGCGCTCACGATGCCGGTTGAGGAGCGCCGCGAGCGCTACGATGCGCTGATCGTTCGCGTCAGAACCAATAATGTGGCAACTTGGCGCGAGACGTTCCTCGCTGCACTCAAAGCTGCACCGTCGGAGACGACATCATGAAACGGCATCGGCTGGTTGCGGATGTCGGCGGCACGCGAAGCCGGTTCGGCGTCAGCGACGGCCCCGGCCGCCTTTCCGTCGTCCGTGTCTATGAGACCGCCGCTCGTCCGTCGTTTGCCGCCACCCTCGCCGCCTACTTTGCCGACATCGGCAGCGATCCGGCGGACATGTGGTGTCGGGAATTCCACATTGCCGCTGCTGGTCCCGTTGACGCGGGCACCGTTCGTCTCACGAACTCGACCTGGGAGATCTCGGCCGCAGAGATATCCCGCACATTCGGCGACATCCCTGTGGTGCTTTTCAACGACCTCGAAGCTGTCGGCCTCCTGTTGCCGCATCTTAAGACGGACGAGATCAGTCCGATCGGCCCCGTCAAGAGCGCATCCGCCGGCACAGGCCTCGTTGGCAATCGCATCGCCGTCAACATTGGAACGGGATTCGGCGCTGCGACCGCCGTGCGCGCGCCTGGTCACGCTGGCGGCACTCGATGGACGATCGCGGCGGGCGAAGCCGGCCATATGACACTTACCGCCGCGACGTCGGAAGAAGCGGCCGCACTTGCATTCGCCACCTCGGTGGAAGATGTTTTGTCCGGAGCCGGCGTCGCACGGCTCTACGAATCCCTGGCCGGCACGACGACCGGCGATCACGCGGCCAATGCCGTCTTCGCGCGGGTCGCCTCTGATCCGTTTGCGGCCACCACTGTGCAAATCCTCTCCAGCCTACTCGGGCGCATAGCGGGCGATCTCGTCCTGGCGACTGCGGCCTGGGACGGCGTCTATCTCTGCGGCAGCGTCGCCCAAGGCTGGGCCCGCGCCGGCGACGTCGCCGCATTTCGGGCGGGGTTCGAGCGCAAGGGCGCAATGAGTTCGCGCATGTCTCACGTACCCTCGCTGATCATCACGGCTGCGGAGCCTGCCCTGCTCGGCCTCAGCTATGCCGACACGGAAAGTGGTTGACCATCGGTCCATTTTCCTCTTGTCTCCGGCACTTGCTCAGGGTCGAGACGATCCGCAAGAACTCAGCCTCGGGAGGCCCACATGATGTGGCGCAGTTTGCTGGGCGCAAGTCGCCCCGCATGTCGATCTTCGCTCGTCCCTTCGGCCTCTTCCACCACTATGAGACGGTTCGTGCCGCACCTCGGTCGGCAATTGTTGTTGATGCTTCTGCTGACGGCGATCGCTCCAAATCTCGCCGCGGCGCAGGCACCCAAAGGCCCGCCGCCGCCGAGCGTCATCGTCGATGTGGCACGCGAACGTGACGTCTCCCAGCAGCAAAGCTACACCGGCCGTATCGAGGCGATCGATAAGGTTGCCATCCGCGCCCGCATTGCGGGCTTCATAAAGAGTCGTGGCTTCGAGGAAGGCGCCGAGGTGGCGAAAGACCACGTGCTGTTCGAAATCGAAAAAGAACCATTCGAGGCTGCCCTCGCACTCGCTGAGGCCAACCTCGCGAACGCTCAGGCTGCGCTCATCCTCGCCCAGGCCAC
Source organism: Rhizobiales bacterium Ga0077530 (assembly GCA_001464855.1). Lineage (GTDB taxonomy): Bacteria > Pseudomonadota > Alphaproteobacteria > Rhizobiales > Hyphomicrobiaceae. The sequence goes on along the minus strand of LNEA01000499.1, from coordinate 4,283 downwards.
ATTCGACCGAACAACGCCGCTCGCCGAGCGCGGCACGGCCTCCCAGGCAACGCTCGACGATGCGCGCTCGAAGCTGTCCCAGGCACAGGCAAATCTGAAGGCCCAGGAAGCCAACGTGGTCAAGGCGCGTATCGATCTCAGCTATACGACGATCCGCGCGCCGATGCATGGCGCCACCGGCCGCGCAGCCTATGCACTCGGCGAGTATGTCAGCCCGACCAGCAATCCGCTTGTGACGCTCGTTCGCCAGGATCCTGTTTATGTTGCATTCCCAATTCCTCAGCGCGATTTGCTGCAGGTACGCCGCGAGGGCCGCAATGCGGACAGCGTGCTCGTCCGACTGCGGTTGCCCGACGGCAGCACCTATGCCCATGACGGCACGATCCGGTTTGCCGAGGTTGTGGGCAACCCCGGCACCGACACTGTAACGATCCGCGCACAGGTGCCCAATCCTGAGCGGTTGCTCGTTGACCAGCAGATCGTCGGCGTCACGGTCGTCGCCAAGAAACCGGAACGCAAACTCGTCATCTCGCAAGCGGCGCTCATGCTCGATCAGAAAGGTGCCAGCGTCCTGGTTGTCACCAAGGAGCGGAAGATCGAGAACCGACGAGTCGAGGTTGGTGAGCAGCTCGGGCCAGATATCGTTGTCAGCAACGGACTGACTGAGGGCGATGAGGTCGTGATCGACGGCCACCAGAAGGTGCGACCGGGCGTTGTCGTCAACGCGCATCGCTCGACCGACAAGCCGGCCGCGGCGACCAGGTAGCACACCATGATCTACGACATTTTCATCCGTCGCCCGCGTCTCGCGATGGTGATATCCATCGTCGTGACACTGGCCGGCCTCATCTCGATGACCGTCATCCCGGTCGCGCAGTATCCCGAAATCGCACCGCCGACGGTGCGGGTCAGTGCGTCCTACGCCGGCGCCGACGCCGAGATCGTCGAGGCAACGATCGCGCAGCCGCTCGAAAATGCCATCAACGGCACGCCGGGCATGCGCTACATGAAATCGACGTCGTCGAACGACGGATCCTACTCGTTGACCGTGTCGTTCATTCTCGGCACGGATCCCGACATCGCGACAGTCAACGTCCAGAACCGGGCCGCACTCGCTACGTCTCGACTGCCCGAAGAAGCCCGTCGGACCGGGCTCACAATCTCCAAGGTCTCGACCGATCTCCTGCAGGTGTTCCTGTTCTACGCGTCCGATGGGACAAGGGATCAGCTCTACCTCTCGAATTTCGTCACACTCAACGTGCTCGACGAATTGAAACGCGTTCCCGGCGTCGGCGACGCGACGATATTCGGCGCCCGCGACTATGCGATGCGGATCTGGATCGACCCGGTCAAGCTCGGCAATCTTGGACTGTCGACTCAGGACGTCATCGCCGCAGTTCAGTCGCAGAACGTGCAGGCGGCTGCGGGTCGCATCGGCGCGGCCCCCCTGTCGGTGGATCAGCGGCTGCAGCTCACCGTCACGACGAAGGGGCGCCTCTCGACCAAGGAAGAATTCGAGAACATTATCGTACGCGCGCAGAGCGACAGCTCGTTCGTCCGCGTCAAGGATATCGCGCGGGTGGAGCTGTCGGGCGCCTCCTTCGATTCCGAAGCGCGCTACGAAGGCAAACCTGCCGCGCCGGTCGGCGTCTATCTCTCTCCCGGCGCCAACGCCGTCAGCGTCGCCAATGCGGTCTCGAAGCGCCTCGACGAACTGCGGCCGCGCTTTCCCGAAGGCGTCGCGTTCGCCTACGTCTACAACACCGCCGAGTTCGTTTCGGCCATGATGGAAAAGGTCGTCGAGACGCTGCTCGAGGCATTCGCGCTGGTAGCCATCGTCGTATTCGTTTTTCTCGGTCGGCTGAGACCGACGCTCATTCCGCTGATCGCGGTACCGGTCTCGATCATCGGCACCATCGCGGTGCTGTTGGCGTTCGGCTATTCGGCGAACACGATCTCCCTGCTCGCCCTCGTTCTCGCGATCGGTATCGTCGTCGACGACGCCATCATCGTGGTCGAGAACGTCGAACGCGTCATGCACGAGGAGCCCAATCTCACCCCCGCGGAGGCGACGCGCAAGGCGATGTCGGAGATCGCGGGACCGGTGATCGCGATCACACTGGTGCTGCTATCGGTGTTCATCCCGATCGCGTTTCTGCCGGGTTCATCGGGCGTCCTGTTTCGCCAATTCGCGGTCACGATATCGGCGGCGATGGTTATCTCCGCGATTAATGCGCTGACGTTGTCACCGGCGCTGTGCTCTCTGCTGCTGAAGTCGGGCCACCCGACCGGCATCATGGCCCGGATAACGCATGGCATCGACGGCATCGCAGAGCGTTACGCGGGCATCATCCGTCGCCTCGTGAAGTTATCGACGGCGAGCCTTGCCGCCCTCGTCGCGGTGGCGGCGGTTTCCTACATCGTCTTCCTGCGCACACCCTCCGGCTTCCTGCCCGACGAGGATAAAGGCTTCCTCATCACGGTCGTTTCGCTGCCACCGGGTGCTTCGCTCAACCGGACGTCGATCGCTGCTGCCAAGGCGGAGGAGATCCTGAAAAAGGAACCCGCGGTCGACGGCGTAACGGCCGTACTCGGCTTTGATTTTCTCAGTGGCGGCGCGGCTTCGAACGCTGGCGTTATTTTCGTACGCCTAAAGGGCTATGACCAACGCAAGACCTCGGACATGCACGCAACGGCCGTTGCCCGACGGCTGTTCGGCGCGCTGTCGACCATCCCCGACGGCAACGTCATCGCGCTCAATCCACCCGCGATTTCCGGCCTCGGGCAGGTCGGCGGTTTCGAGTACATGCTTGAAGCACTACAGGGCCAGCCCCCTGCGGCTATGGCTGCTGCAATGCGCGGCCTCGTCGTCGCCGCCAATCAGCGCCCCGAGCTCACGCGCGTTTTCTCGACATTCGAAGCGGAGACACCGCAGATCCGTCTCGATATCGATCGCGACAAGACTCGCGCGCTCGGCATCAACATCGCCGACGTCTTCGCGGCACTGCAGTCGACACTCGGCGGCTACTACATCAACGACTTCAACTTGTATGGCCGCGCCTGGACAGTGCGCATGCAGGCCGAGCAGCAGTACCGTGCCTCGATCGACGATATCTCGTCGGTCTACGTCAAGAACGCCAACGGCGAAATGACACCGCTGTCGACGATCGCCACGGCGAGCCTCGCAGTCGGGCCGCGCGCGCTCGTTCGCTATAACAACTATCGCGCCATCTCGATCAACGGCGGACCCGGCGCCGGTCGCGGACCGAGCGAAGCCATCGACACCATGGCCGCGCTGTCGAAGGACACCCTCCCACCCGGCTACGCCTTCGAATGGACAGGCCAAGCGCTCGAGCAGATCGCCTCGGCCGGCCAGACGCCGATCGTGCTCGGGATGGCTCTCGTGTTCGCCTTCCTGTTCCTCGTCGCGCTCTATGAAAGCTGGATCGTGCCGATCCCAGTGCTGCTGTCGGTCACTGTTGCCGCGTTTGGCGCTCTATTCGCGCTTTGGCTGCTCGGCATGAGCTTCGTGCTCTACGCCCAGATCGGCCTCGTGGTGCTCATCGCGCTGGCGGCCAAGAACGCGATCCTGATCGTTGCGTTCTCGATCGAGCGACGAAATGCAGGCGACTCGGTGATGGACGCGGCGGTGACCGGCGCGCGGCTGAGATTCCGGCCAGTGATGATGACGAGCTTCGCCTTCATCATGGGTCTCGTGCCGTTGGTCCTCGCCAACGGCCCTGGCGCGGACAGCATGTACGCGGTTGGCGTACCCGTGCTGGCGGGGATGCTCGCGGCGTCGGTCTTTGGCATCTTCATCATTCCGATGCTCTATGTCGTCTTCCAACGCCTCAGCGAAGGCCGCGTCTCCCCCGCGCGCCAGAGCGACGACGATGATGGCGATTTGGCTGCACGGCTGCCGCAATCGCCGCCGTCGTAGATTTGCGAAATGTGATCCTGCAATCGCCGGCGTCGAAGGGCCTTTACAGCGCGGAACCGTCGCCGCGTTCCGTTCCCTCAGCGATCTCGCTGAGGTACCGACCATAGTCGGACGCGCCCAAGCGGGACGCGAGCGCTTTGAGCTGATCCAAAGAAATGAAGCCCATGCGAAACGCTACTTCCTCCGGGCAAGCGATCTTGAGTCCCTGTCGCTTTTCCAGAGCCCGCACATAGTCGGTGGCCTCCGACAAGCTGTCCGGCGTGCCGGTATCGAGCCACGCAAATCCGCGCCCCAAGCGTTCGACATTGAGTTCGCCTCGCTCAAGGTAGATCCGGTTGACGTC
>LNEA01000498.1 GCA_001464855.1 Rhizobiales bacterium Ga0077530 | reverse complement strand
CACGCCCTACTACACCGAAGCCGGCGGTGACATTCTCAAGGGCCCGCGCAAGCTCGATGCCGCAAAGAAGCTGCTGGCTGAGGCCGGGTATTCCGGCCAGCCCGTGACGTGCATCGTGGCGCAGGATCAGGCGCCGCTGAAAGCCATGGGCGAAGTGACGGCGGATCTGCTGAAGAAGCTCGGGATGGCCGTCGATTTCGTCGCGACCGACTGGGGCACGGTCGGGCAGCGTCGCGCATCCAAGTCGCCACCCGGTCAAGGCGGTTGGGGCATGTTCCACACGTGGCACGCGGGCGCGGATTGCGCGACGCCCGCAAGCTACAACGCACTCCGCGGCACCGGCGATAAAGCTTGGTTCGGGTGGCCCAACAGCCCGAACACCGAGAAGGAAATCGAAGCCTGGTTCGAGGCCAAGAGCCCGGAAGAAGAGAAGGCCGCGATGGGCCGGATCAACAAGGCGGCGATGGACGACGTCGTCTACATCCCCACCGGTTTCTACAAGGGCTTCCAGGCCTGGCGGAGCAACATCAGCGGCGTCGTTGGCGGTCCGATCCCATTCTTCTGGGATGTTAAAAAGGCCTAGTGTGATGATCGAGAAATTCGCCACAGCCCGCGGCACAGTATCGAGCGAATTTCTCGATCTGAATCACACGAGCGAGATGATCATTCTAGTGTCCCTTTTGATTCCGAAGTTCGCTCGGGACACCAGCATCGAAGTGTGGCGAACTTCGGAATCGGGACACTAGCGGAGAGCGCGAATGCTCGGCTTCATCATTCGCCGCATCATCTCGACGATTCCCGTCATGGGGATCGTCGCCCTGTTCGTCTTCAGCCTGCTCTACATCGCGCCGGGCGATCCCGCAGTCGTCATCGCCGGCGACCAAGCGACACCGCAGGATGTCGAACGGATCAGGACTGCGCTTGGTCTCGACCGCCCGTTTCTGGAGCGATTTGCCGAGTGGTCGTGGCGCATCCTGCACTTCGATCTCGGCACGTCGATGTTTACCGGCATGCCGGTGACCAAGCTCATCGGGCAGCGCATCGAGCCGACGTTGTCGCTGATGATCATCACGCTCATCCTCGCGATCGTCATTGCCGTGCCCATGGGCGTCGTCGCTGCCTGGAAGGCCGGAAGCTGGATCGACCGCGCGTTGATGGGGTTTGCCGTGTTCGGCTTCTCCGTTCCAGTCTTCGTCGTCGGCTACGTGCTGGCCTATGTCTTCGCGCTGGAACTCGAATGGCTGCCGGTTCAGGGCTACACGCCATTCTCGGCGGGCCTCTGGCCCTGGTTCGAGAACCTGATCCTTCCGTCGATCGCGCTTGGATGCGTCTATATCGCACTGATCGCCCGCATCACCCGCGCCTCGATGCTGGAGGTGCTGCAGCAGGACTACATCCGCACGGCTAAGGCCAAGGGCCTCGGACAGCGCCCGATCCTGTTCGTCCATGCGCTGAAAAATGCGGCGATTCC
>LNEA01000497.1 GCA_001464855.1 Rhizobiales bacterium Ga0077530 | reverse complement strand
ATCGTGAACCAGCGGTAGCCTTCGCCGACGCTCGGAGTGGCCCGGAAGACGAAAATGATGATCGCGGCATAGAAGATCGTGCGGCGGGCATCGACGGGGATATGCTGCGTGACGCGGTTCAGCATCGCGACGATGATCACGATCGAAACGACGAAGACGATCTCCTGCGCACCCGTAACGCCCGTGATGGCGATGGCTGTAACGACGAGGCCGAATGCCAGCCCGCCTCCGAGGATCCGCCAGTCGATGTCGCGGGTCTCGCTCGTCTCGAGGCGCACCAGCAGCGCACCGGCGATCGAGATCACGGGCACGACGAGACCGATCAGGAACACTGTCGTGTAGCTTAAGAATTGCGCCAGCAGGCCGGAAACACCGGCGACGACAAAAATGCCGAGCGACAATGCGAGGCGGCCGAGCACCTGGACCATGCCGAGATCGCGCGTGATGTCGGCCTCGGCGCGCGGTGTGCCGTCGGCATCAGCGACGACATCCTGTAGGACGACGCCGATGACGATCACGAACTGGGCCATGATGTAGATCGTGTCGGGTCGCATACCGGGGATGGTGCCAGCGGCGGCGCCAGCCAGCATCAGCATGCCGATCGCGATGAGGCTCGCGCCGATGAACACGTAGATGCGACGCTGCGAGCCGAGGATCGGCACGGCATCGACGAGTTCGCCGAACACCATTTTGATCGCCCACGGCAGGCCAAGCCAGACCCCGAGCGAGGCAAGCTCGGCCGGCGTCATAGTGAGCGCTGACTTGACCCAGAAATCCTGCGCGACCGCAACGATGCCGAGCGCGCCATAGGCGAAGTAGATCATCAGCAGCGGCACGTACTGAAGGCGGATCGCACGGATCGGCGTCAGCAGCGCCGCTTCAAGGCGCGCGCGCAAGACGCTGCCGGTCGCGCCCTCGGCGGGGTTGGACGCCGGCAGGCTCACGTCGCTACACCATCGAGCAGCGCTATCCACTCGTCCTCGCTCAGCACCGCAACGCCCAGCTCCCGCGCCTTTTCGAGTTTCGATCCCGCATCGGCGCCCGCAATCACATAGTCGGTTTTCTTTGACACCGAGCCAGCCACTTTGGCGCCCGCCCGCTCGGCACGCGCCTTCGCCTCGTTGCGCGACATGCGCACGAGTGTGCCGGTGAAAACGACCGTTTTGTCGGTGACGGCGGACGCTACCGTTGCAGCGCGCACGTACGGCTGGATCTCGATTTCGGCGAGCAGATTTGCGACCGCTTCCTGGTTGTGCGGCTCGGCGAAGAAATCGATCAGCGAGTCGGCGACGACTTCGCCGATGCCGTTGAGTCCGGCGAAAGCGCGGTAGTCGTCGCCCGGCATTTGCGAGGCTCCGGCGCGCGCGGTCGCAATGAACGTCGCAACGTCCGGAAACGCCAGAGCCAGCGCCTCGGCGGCGCTTGCGCGCACGCCCTTGATGCCCGCGACGGCGGCGGCAAACGTGCCAGGTGCAGTGTCGAACAGATCGCTGCTTTTTCGCGACGCCAGCGCCTGCATCAGTGTCTCAGCGGTCTTGGGGCCAACACCCTTCGTCGTCACCAGGCGGCGGTAGTCGAGGCCCGGACGCGCCTTCGACGCGAGGTCGAGTTGTTCGCGGAACGCCTCGTACGTGCCAAACGCGCGCGCGATGTCGCGAGCTGTCGTCTCGCCGACATGGCGGATGCCGAGCGCGAACAGAAAGCGTTCGAGCCCGATGCGACGGCGCGCATCGATAGCGCGAAATAGGTTCTGGATCGATTTCTCGCCGAAACCTTTCCGCTCGGCGAGCGGCTCGGCGCTCGCCGCATCGCGCTGCTGCAGCGTGAAGATATC
>LNEA01000496.1 GCA_001464855.1 Rhizobiales bacterium Ga0077530 | reverse complement strand
GTCACACCCATGAACAGCGACAGCCGCGCGCCATAGATCAGCCGCGAGAGCATGTCGCGCCCGAGTTCATCGCTGCCAAGGGGGAAGCCTGGGGTGCCCGGAGGGCGGAGCCGGCGGAGCGTCGCGCCCTTGTAGGGATCCTGCGGCGCGATCCACGGCGCGAAAATGGCGACGAGGATCAGCAACACGATCACCGTCAGCGCGATCATGGAAACGGGATCACGGCGAAAGCGGCGCCACACCGTTGCCCAGTAGCCGGGCGAGCGCTCGATGGCGGTATCGTCGATGGTGGGGGGATGCGTGGATCGATCGCGGTCTGCACCACGTCGACGAGCAGGTTCAGGACGACGAAGAAGCTCGCGAGAACCAGAATAGTCCCCTGCAGGAGCGGCAGATCGCGCTGGAAGATCGCATCATTGAGGAGCAGCCCTGTGCCGGGCCACGAGAACACGGTCTCAATCAGGATTGAGCCGCCAAGCAGATAGCCGAGCTGAATACCCATCACCGCCAGAGCGGTGGGCGCCGCATTCTTCACGACGTGACGGAAGACTCCAAACGACGACAATCCCTTTGCCTTGAGCCCGGCGATGAATTCCTGCGACAGGATTTCGGCGACGAGGGCGCGCACGGTGCGCGCGATGATCCCCATCGGAATGACCGACATGGTGATCGCCGGCAGGATGAGGTGGCGGACGTGCTCCCAGTTCCAGAGCCAGTTGTCGGAGCCGCCGGGTCCCGCTCCTGTCGGTGGCAACCAGCCGAGCTGGGCGGAAAAGATAATGACGAGCACCATGCCGAGCCAGTAATGCGGCACTGAAACGCCGATTACGGAGATCGCAGAAGCCAGCTTGTCGATCCAGGTGTCGCGGAAACTTCCAGCGACGAATCCGAACAGGCCACCGAGAATGAAACCGATAAATGTCGCCAACGCCGCCAGCATCAGCGTATTGGCGACGGCCTTGCTGACCTCAGCGACAACGGGACGATTGGTGCGAATGGAGGTGCCGAGGTCGCCGACGAGCGCGCGGCTCAGCCACTTGAAGAACTGTTCGTAGTAGGGCCGGTCGAACCCATACAACACCAGCATCTGCTGGCGAAGTTGCTCCGACGCATCAGGCGGCAGCACCGACACCAGCGGATCGCCCGGGGCAAGATGCACGAGCAGGAAGCAAACGATCGCCACGCCCAGCATGATCGGCAGAGTGTAGATGACCCGCTTGGCGATGTAAGTGAGCATTGGGCCCTCTGTGGAGCGGACCGATGTGGCCCGCCCCACGTTCAGGTTGTTGGTTGGAGCGCCGAAGCGGCGCTCCGCTGATTACTCGATGCTGACCGTCGCAAGGTCGATGAACCAGCTCTTCGGCTGCACCACGCCCTTGAGTTTCGGGCTCATCGCCCGGGGGCCGACGTCATGTGCGATCCACAGGAACGGCGCCTCCTCGACGATGCGTGCGTGCAGCGCAGCGAGTGCATCGTCACGCTCCTTGTCGGCGAATGACGTGCGTGCCTTGGCGATCAGCTCGTCGAACTCGGGGCTGGTGAAGTAGCCCCAGTTGTTCGAGACCGGCGGCACCGTCTTCGAGGAGGTGAA
>LNEA01000495.1 GCA_001464855.1 Rhizobiales bacterium Ga0077530 | reverse complement strand
CCGGCTTCCGTCATCAGCTTCTTCGCGGCAGCAAGATCGTACTTGATGTCGAACTTGGGATTGCCCCACCAGGGATGGCCCGGCGGCACCGTGCCCTTGGGCACTTCCATCATACCGTTGAGAGCTTCCTTGAGATCCGCCCGGTTGAGGCAGAGGTTGGCGGCGTGGCGCAGGCGCTTATCAACCCAGGGCGAACCCTCGGCAAATGAGAACTGCCACGGCCACACGTGCGGCTGAGCGTTGGCCTTGATCACAAAACCCTTGGCCTTGATCGGGCCGAGCGCGTCGGGCGCCGGGTTCTCGATCCAGTCGACCTGACCGGAGAGCAGTGCTGCAGTACGAGCGTTCGCCTCCGGCATAGGCAGCAGGACGACGCGGTCGACCTTCGGCACGCGCTTGGAATCCCAGTAGTCCTTGTTGGCGGCGTATTCGACGCGCTCGCGGGCTGAGAAGCTCGCCATCTTGAACGGGCCGGAACCCGAAGCGTCGATCGCGAAGGCGGCCCAGGCCTGCTTCGCACGTTCGGCGGCATCGGCGACGCTGGCCAGCGCGTCATACTTTTTCTGCCAGTGCGCCGGGGAGGCGATGAACAGGTTCGTCAGGTTGATCGGGATGAAGGAGTCCGGCTCTTTGGTCGTCAACTCGACAGTGTAGTCGTCGATCACCTTGGCCGAGACGAGGTTCGGCATGCGGCTGACAGTGACGCCGATCTGGTCTGGCGCGAAGTGCGGCGCGGCCTTGTCGAGCACCTTCTGAACATTCCAGACGATGGCTGAGGCCTTGAGGTCGCTACCGTCGTGGAATTTCACGCCCTGGCGGAGCTTGAAGATCCATTTGGTCTTGTCGGTGTCGGAGACTTTCCACTCCGTGGCGAGACCGGGAATGAGAACGCTCGGCTTGTCTTCCGACGAAAGATCCCACTGCGTCAGTGAATCATAAAGCGGAATGCCGGTGAAGCGGTTGCCTTCGAAGCCCTGGTCGGGCTGGCCCGACGTCTTGGGGATATCGGCGGCCGTCATGCCGATGCGCAGCACCTTGCCTTGCGCGAGCGCCGGTAGCGCCGGAGTAAGTAGCAGCAACATCGAACCGGCCAGCAGGCCCGCTCGATGTGCAATTTTGGAAGTGGTGGATTTCATTGCATGCGCCTCCATCTACGCCATGAACTGGCTGTCGATCTTTGCGGTTGAACAACCGCGTCGCAGTCAGGCGCTGCCCCTAATGAACAGCAATGTGCGCATCAGATCTTCTGTTCGCACCATTGCATCAGGGCGCCTTTCCCACGATTGGTCCGACCGTCCGGCCCATATTCAGACCGCTCCCATCGCCCGCACCATCACTGACTGTATACAGGGCACACCCGGTCGCCAAGCCCGGCAAATGTGCATTACCTGCCTATTCCTGCGTCATTGCACTGCGGGAGCTTCCGGGGCGGGCTACAGTCTTGTATACGGGATGGATGCACAATCCGCAGAAGATCAACGGCGAATTCAGCGGCGTCAGCACCGAAGTGATCGTCGAGCGCATCACTACAGCGGTCCTCGAGCAACGGCTGCCGCTCGGCGCCAAGCTTGGCGAGGAGAAGCTGTGCGCGGCGTTCGGGGTATCGCGAACCAAGGTCCGCCAGGCGCTGAATCGCCTCGCCCGCAGCAAGCTCGTCGTGCTGAAACCGCGCCGCGGTGCCTTCCTTGCTGAGCCGACGCATGAAGAAGCGCGTCAGATTTTCCAGGCCCGTTGGGTGATCGAGAGCGAGATTTTCGAGCAGTTCACGAAATCCGCGACCGAAGCCGATCTGGCGGCTCTGGAACGCCACAACGAAGCAGAGCGCCGCGCCATTGAGAGTAACGACGCGCCTTTGCGCAACCGCCTCCTTGGCACATTCCACGTTCGTATCGCCGAAATGGTTGGCAACAAGGTACTGGCCGAGATCGTCACCGATCTCGTGACGCGCTCGTCACTGATCACGCTGCTGCTGCAATCGGCGCAAGCGGCGTCGTGCTCCTCAGACGATCATCGCATGCTGATCGAGGCCTTTCGGGCGCGAAAGGTTCCACTGGTGCGCAAGTTGCTCCACGAGCACCTCGATTACGTCGAGCGCAATCTCGCCGACATCGAAAGCCGTCGTCGCGAGTTCGATCTGGTCGACGCTTTGCGCGATCCGGCAGGTGATCGTCGGCGGACCCGCGCCGCCACTCAGAAGCGAATGAAAGCGAAGCTGGCGAGCGTGCCATGACCGAAGCGAGCGACTACCCCCGCGATCTTCGCGGCTACGGCCGCAGTCCACCGCACGCGCGCTGGCCGGGTGATGCGCGTGTCGCCGTCCAGTTCGTCGTCAACTACGAGGAAGGTGGCGAGAATAACGTCCTCCATGGCGACGCGGCATCTGAAGCGTTTCTGTCAGAGGTCGTCGGCGCCGTCCCTTGGCCCGGCCAGCGTCACATGAACATGGAGTCCATGTACGAGTACGGCGCGCGCGCGGGTTTCTGGCGGTTGTGGCGCGCCTTCACGTCGCGCGGGATGCCGGTGACAGTCTTCGCCGTGGCTCATGCCCTGATGCGCGGACGCGAGCAGGCGGCGGCGATGGGCGAAGCGGGTTGGGAGATCGCCAGCCACGGTCTCAAATGGATCGAGTACAAGGATTTCTCGGAAGCCGACGAGCGGGCGCACATTGCCGAAGCCGTCCGGATTCACACGGAAATTACCGGTGAGCGACCGCTCGGCATGTACCAGGGCCGCTGCTCAGCCAACACGCTCAAGCTGACCATGGCTGAAGGGGGCTTCCTCTATTCGGCGGACAGCTACGCCGACGACTTGCCGTACTGGGTCGACGGCCCCGTTGGCCCATTCCTGATCGTGCCCTACAGCCTCGATGCCAACGATATGCGCTTTGCGACGGCTCAAGGATTTAATTCCGGCGATCAGTTTTTCGCCTACCTCAAAGATACCTTCGACGTTCTCTACCGCGAGGGGGAGACCGCGCCGCGCATGATGTCCGTGGGGCTCCACTGCCGCCTTGCCGGACGTCCAGGACGCACCGCCGCGCTCGAACGCTTCCTCGATTACATCGCGTCGCACGATCGCGTCTGGGTCGCGCGCCGCCTCGACATCGCCCGCCACTGGCACGCAGCGCATCCACCCCTGAGCGCGCCGCGATGAGCGATCTCGCGCTCGGTCGGCGTTTAATGGATCGCCTCGAGGCGCTCTCGCGCTTCTCGGACGATGCTGAGGGGCTGACCCGCCTCTATCTGTCGCCATCCCACCGCCGCGCGGCTGACGCTCTAGCAGGCTGGATGCGCGACGCCGGGATGGACGTGCGCATGGATGCGCTCGGAACGCTGATCGGTCGCTATGCCGGGTCGGCGAACAACAATCGCGCGCTGATCGTCGGATCGCATATCGATACCGTGCGCAATGCGGGGAAATACGACGGAGCGCTCGGTGTGCTCGCTGCTGTGGCCGCCGTTGAGGCGCTCGCGCGGAGGGGTGAGCGCCTGCCGCTCGACATCGAGGTCGTCGCATTCGGTGATGAGGAAGGCGTCAGATTCCCTTCGACCTTGCGCGGCTCGCGCGGGCTCGCCGGCACGCTCGACCCCGCCGCGCTCGATGAGCGCGATGCCGCGGGCGTTTCCGTGCGCGAGGCGCTTGCGGCCTTCGGGTGTGATCCTGCCCCCGATGGCGCGCGCTCGTCTACGTCGCCGCTCGCGTTCGTCGAAGTCCACATCGAGCAGGGCCCAGTGCTCGAGCGCGCGGGCCGCCCGGTCGGCATCGTCACCGCGATCAATGGCGCCCGACGGCTCAGCGTGGCGGTCCAGGGTCACGCCGGTCATGCCGGCACGTCGCCGATGGCGATGCGCCGCGACAGCCTGACGGCCGCGGCCGAGATGATCCTCGCCGTCGAACGCATCGCCAAGGAAACCCGCGACGTCGTGGCGACGGTGGGTGTCGTCGAAGCGCTTCCCGGCGCGGTCAACGTCATTCCTGGCGAGACCCGCTTCACCATTGATGCCCGCGCACCCGACGATGCGGCCCGCGACGCGGTCGTCAGCGGCATTGAAACCGCCATCGAAGGGATCGCTGCCCGTCGCGGGCTTAAAGCGCGCATCGAGGCCACGCATTCCGCTCCCGCCACAACGTGCGATGCAGGCTTGATCGTCGCATTGGACGCCAGTGTCCGCGCGTCTGGGTATGAGCCTCTGCATCTTCCTTCCGGCGCCGGTCACGATGCCATGGCGATGGCTGCGCTCTGTCCGGTCGCGATGCTCTTCGTGCGCTGCGCCGGCGGTATCAGCCACCATCCGGCCGAAGCGATCACGCTGGAAGATGCCGATGCGAGTATGCGCGTCCTCTTGCAATTCCTGCGTTCCTACAACGCGTCCTGAAAGACGGAACGGACAACGGTCATGAGCAAAGACGTCGATCAGAAGCTGAGCGCGTTCCTTGCCGGAGAGCGCGAGGCGCAAGTGCGCTTCCTCTCCGAGATCGTAAAAATACCGACCGATAATCCGCCGGGCGATTGCGCGCCCGCCGCTGAATGCGCGGCGAAGCTGATCGAGCCGTTCGGCTGGGAAGTCGAGCACCATGCGGTGCCAGCCGATCTGGTGGCGAAGCACGGCATGATCTCCTGCACCAACCTCATCGTTCGGCGGACGTTCGGGGCGGGGCCGACGATCGCCCTCAACACACATGGCGATGTCGTGCCGCCAGGCGAGGGCTGGACGTTCGATCCGTATGGCGCCGAGATCCGCGATGGCTGGATGTACGGCCGCGGCGCCGCCGTGTCGAAATCCGATTTCGCAACCTACGTCTGGGCGCTACGCGCGCTTGAAGCGAGCGGCGCCGGCCTCGGCGGTACGGTCGAGCTGCACCTCACGTATGACGAGGAGACCAGGGCCTCAGCAAGCCCGACCTCGCGATCGGCGCCGGATTTTCGTACGCGGTCGTCACCGAACACAACGGCTGCCTTCACCTCGAAGTCGAAGTCAGCGGACGCTCGGCGCACGCGGCTAAACCGTGGACCGGCGTCGATGCCCTCCAGTCCGCGACGGCGATCCTGGCTGCGCTGTACGCATGGCGCCCGCAACTCGAAAGTCGCGTGTCCGCAACGCCCGGCATTGGCGCGCCGCAGCTCACGATTGGCCTCATCCATGGCGGCATCAACACCAATGTCGTCCCTGACCGCGTGGTCTTCCGCCTCGACCGCCGCATCGTGCCAGAGGAGGACGTGAATGCCGTCGAGGCCGAGTTGCGCAAGGTGATCGCCGAAGCGTCGACGGCGGTGGCGGGCTCGCGTGTAGACGTCCGCCGCATCCTGCTGGCGACGCCGCTGCAGCGGCTTCCTGGTGGCGCGCGTATGACCGAAACACTTTGCCGCCGCGCGAGTGAGGTGATGGGCGA
>LNEA01000494.1 GCA_001464855.1 Rhizobiales bacterium Ga0077530 | reverse complement strand
CCCTGGTTCCGGCGAAAGAGGCCTCCGTCGATCCGCGGGGTGTCAGCGAGAAGATTGCGGCGGCGTCCATGCCGAAGGTGCCGAGCGCGTCTCGTCGCTCTGCCGAGCCGCTTGCGATCGAGATCGCGGAGATCGCCGCCGGCGGTGCGTCGGTGATCGCAGGTCGGTCACCACCAAACCATTGGGTTGCCGTCCTCGCCAACGGACGCGAGATCGCGACGACTGTCGCGACCGACGAGGGGCAATGGTCGGTGATCGTGACCGAAAGCATTGCCGCAGGGCCGCTCGAACTGACGATCACTGCGAGGCCGCCGAGCGGCGGAGTGGCGGTCGTCAGCACGCCACGGAAGCTCGTCGTCCCTCCATCCCAGTCGCCGACGCGGGTTGCCAGCGCGCCGCCCGCGAAGGTGTGGGCACCACCGATGGCAGCCGCTATGCAGGCGCCCAAAGCGCCGACGGCGGGCAAAATCGCTCAACCGCAAGCCGAGAGTCCCACCAAGGCCGCCTCCGACAAGCAGGCGCTGGAACGGTTCGCGGCTCTTGTCGAGCGCGCCCGCACGGACGCCGTCGGTGCACCGAAGAGCGCCGGCAACGCCCCCAGTGCTTTGGGCGGACCGAGCGATGCCACGACCGCGGCCACGCCAGGAAACGTGACAGCGGCGAACACGACTCGCACGACCGGTGTGCTCCCAAATCCGGCGCAGGTGCCGATCCCGGTACCGATTACATTCATGACCGACGAAGTCGAACTCACGCCTGACCGCATCAAACGTCCCGAGGGCATATCGCTTTCGGGACACGCCGACAGTCGCGGCCCCGACGGCTACAATATGGTCCTGTCGAAGCGGCGGCTCGAGGCGATCGAGCGCTACCTCCGCCAAGCCGGGTATGCCGGGAATTTGTCGCTCACCCCCAAGGGCAAGAGCGAGCCGTATCTCGGTGTCGACCGGACGCGACTGTCGCAGCAGGAAATCTATCAGGCCGATCGGCGCGTCGAACTCCGGTTGACGCAGTAGCCAGCGGCATGTCCTCGAGGCTGCCCCATCCGATCCCCTATCAGGGGTCCAAGCGGGCACTGGCGCCGCTGATCGGCGCGCATGTCCCGCGCGGGATCGACGTGTGGTTCGAGCCGTTCGCGGGGTCGGCCGCCATGACGCTGTGGGCGATCCACAACCGGGTCGCGCGCCGGTACGTCATCGCCGACGTGCTAGAGCCCATCGCCCGTCTCTGGCAGGCGATCATCGATAATCCCGACGCGACTGCCGAGCGATACCGCCTCGTCTGGGTCGGGCAGCACGACGGAGATGGAGACTACTTCAATCGCGTGCGTGCTCGATACAACGCGTCACACGATCCCGTAGACTTGCTCTATCTGATCTGCCGTTGCGTCAAGAATGCCGTGCGCTTCAACGCAAGCGGGCAGTTCACGCAGTCGGTCGATCGCCGGCGTCTTGGGATGCAGCCTGACCGCATGGCAACAGCGATCGCGGCAGCGGCGCTGTTGCTGAAGGGGTTGACCGAGGTGAGAAGCGGCGACTGGCTCGCGACAACGTCGATCCGCCGTATCTCGGCACGACGGTGGGACGCGACAAGCGCTATACGCGCCAACTCGAGTCGGACACGCTCATTGCAGGGCTGGAAAGCCTGCTCGTACGGCGCGCGCGATTTGCACTCTCGTATGACGGCATGACGGGCGAGCGCACCTATGGCCCGCCGCTGCCGGCGGCGCTGGGTCTATCGCGGCTGCTGCTCGATGCCGGAACGTCGTCTCAAGCGACCTTGTTGGGTCGCGCGGAGAAGACCGTCGAAAGCCTGTACCTGTCACCGGGCCTGCTGGGGTCTCGGTCCGAGCTTCGCCCGATCGCAAGCGCTCCGCGTTGAGCGGAGAACTCAGGCTTCCATGCGGCCCTTATTGCGCTCGGCGAGAATCGGGCGGACCATCCGCTTGAAGCGGTAAGCCTCGTCGTCGTGCAGATAGCCCGAGAGGCAGAAGGAGTGGCAGCCGACGTCGATGTACTGCTGCAGCACATCAGCGCATTGCTGCGGATTGCCAACGATGCAGATGCCCGCGCCCGGCCGCGCGCGTGTCAGGCCGGACCACAGGTTAGGCGCAATGAGATCGCCCATCGTCTTGCGCAATTCCTGCACGCG
>LNEA01000493.1 GCA_001464855.1 Rhizobiales bacterium Ga0077530 | reverse complement strand
GTGACCAATCCGCGGCTGCTGATCCTCGACGAGGCCACCGAAGGCCTCGCGCCCCTGATCCGCGAGGAGATCTGGGCAACGATCCGCCTCGTACGCGAAAGCGGCCTGGCCGCACTGATCGTCGACAAATCGGTGGCCGAGGTCACCCGCGTCGCCGACCGCGTCGTCGTTCTGGTCAAAGGCGAGATCGTTCACGAAGGACCACCTGCCGCGCTCCTCGCCGATCGCGCGCTCATGCAGCGCCACCTCGGGGTATGATCGCCATGATGCAGATCGACATCGGCGGACGCGCCATCGAATACCGCGTGATCCCGGGCCCGGTATCGGAGCGGCCGCCACTGGTCTTCCTGCACGAGGGCCTCGGCTGCGCGGCGCTATGGCGCGATTTTCCCGACAAAGTCGCACGCGACATCGGCGTACCGGCTTTGGTGTATTCCCGCTTCGGCTATGGCCACTCCGCAGGGCTCGAACGTCCGCGCACACCCCGCTACCAGCACGAGGAAGCCCTCGACGTGCTCCCGGCGCTTCTCGATCGTCTCGGGATTGCGCAACCCCTGTTGATCGGCCATTCCGATGGCGCCTCGATCGCGCTCATTCATGCCGCTTCAGGCGCGCGCCCCGTCGCCGGCATCGTCGCGATGGCGCCCCATGTCATGGTCGAGCCCATGGGCGTCGAAGCCATCGCCCGCATCGCCGAGATGTATGCGCAGGGTCCGCTGAGAACACGGCTTGCCCGCTATCACGCCCGAGTCGATGACGCCTTCTATGGCTGGGCGAACATCTGGCGAGATCCAGCGTTCCGGGACTGGCGCCTCGACGACGAGGCTCGCGCGTTAAGCATACCGGCACTTCTCATTCAGGGTGTCGACGACGAATACGGCACCCTGGCGCAGATCGATCGCATCGAGCAACTCGCCAAAGGACCGGTCGAGCGTGTGATGCTCGACCAATGCGGACACTCGCCGCACCGCGACCAAGAGGCAGCCGTGCTGGCGGCAATCGTGTCATTCGCCGGCCGCCTGCAGGCGACGGCAACCGAATAGGACGAACGGGAGCACCTCATGGCCAAGAGCAAGACCACCAAGAAAAAGGCCACCTTCGATCTCGACGATCCGGAGCTGCCGACGGAGATCGAGGAGGCCGCGCTCGGCAGCGGCGGCTACCCCTACGACAAGAAGATGAAGAAGGGCGCCTTCGAGGACGAACTGGAGACCTTGCAAATCGAACTGGCGCGGCTGCAAAGCTGGCTCCGAGCCAGCGGCGAGCGCATCGTCTGCCTATTCGAAGGACGCGATTCGGCGGGCAAGGGCACCTGCATCAGTCATTTCATCCGCCATCTCAACCCGCGCCATTGCAAGGTCGTCGCGCTCGGGAGGCCAACCGAAACCGAGCAAGGGCAATGGTACTTTCAGCGCTATGTCTCCCACCTGCCGACAGCGGGCGACATGGCGCTGTTCGATCGCTCCTGGTACAACCGCGCCGGCGTCGAACGTGTCATGGGTTTCTGCACCCCCGAGCAGCACGCCACGTTCCTGCGCGAAGCGCCCGAGTTCGAAGGGATGCTCGCCCGCGACGGCATCCGCCTCTTCAAGTTCTTCTTGGAGATTGGCCGCGAGATGCAGCTCATGCGCTTCCATGAGCGCCGCCACGATCCGCTGAAACAATGGAAGATCAGCGATATCGATCTCGCGGCGATGGCACGCTTCGATGACTATACCGCCGCCAAGGACGAGATGTTGCGCTTCACGCACACCTCGATCGCACCATGGACCGTGATCCTTGCCAACGACCAGCGCCGCGCTCGGCTGGAAGCCATCCGCGCCGTGCTCCACGCCATCGACTACAAGGACAAGGACCCCGACGCGGTGGGCAAGCCCGACGCCACTATCGTCGGCGCCGGGCCGAAGTTTAATGACTTGAAGTAAGGAGGGACGGCCGGAGCAACTCCGGCCGTTCC
>LNEA01000492.1 GCA_001464855.1 Rhizobiales bacterium Ga0077530 | reverse complement strand
GGATCATGGCGCAGTGCTAGCGCTCGCCTAGTCGTCCGTCAACGTGCGCGCAATTGACTTCACACCGAGCTGCGCGTCTCGGCGATGAGATGGTCGACCACCACCTCAAGGGCCTCCTGGCGCGTTGCACCGGCGGCGATCGCGCTGGCGAAACGTGCGAGCTGACGATCGGCACTCGTTCCTTCGGCCAGAATTCGACGCGCACCCAGCACATCGTTGAGGCAGCCCAGCGCCACCGCGTCCTCATGGATCAGGGTCAAGATCTCCTCCAGGAGATCGGCATAGGTGACGAGTTCGCCGCGACCGAAGTCGAACAGCGAGCCTTTGAGCCCGTAGCGCTGCGCGCGCCAACGGTTCTCCTCGAGCAGAAACACGGGATATGTGCGCCAGCTCTGATTGTTGCGGCGCAGACGATGGAGCATCCGCGTCAGGCACACGAGCAACGCTGCCACCGTCACCGCGTCGCCAACGCGCGTGCACACGTCGGTGATCCGCATTTCCAGAGTCGGAAAGCGCGCTGAGGGGCGCAGGTCCCACCAGATCTTGGACGCGTCCTCCATCACCTTGCCGCGCACCAGCACGTCGACCGTCTGGCGGTATTCGTCCCAACTGTTGAAGCGACCCGGCAACCCTGTGCGCGGCAACTCGCGGAAGATCGCCAGGCGCCAGCTCTTGAGGCCGGTGTCTTCGCCCTCCCAGAACGGCGACGACGTCGTCAGCATCAGCAGGTGGGGCAAGAAGTAGCGCAACTGATTCATGAGATCGATGCGCTGCTCGTTGTCCTCGATACCGATATGAACGTGCATACCGCACACGAGCAGGCGGCGACCGAGCCCGGCAAGATCATGCGCCAACGCGTGATAGCGAGCGCGGTCGGTATGGAGCGCCTCGCCGGCACGCGCGAAGGGATGGGTCGAGGCGGCGATCGGCGCGAGGCCGTAGCGCGCGGCGCTGGCAACGATGCCGCCCCGGAGGCGCTCGAGTTCTGAGCGCGCCTCATCGAGGGTTCGGCAGGGTCGCGTGCCGATCTCGATCTGCGAGCGGAGAAACTCCGTCGACACCTGCGGCCCCAGGATCCGCTCGCAGTCGGCGATGAAGCCCGGGGGCGCCTCCGCAACGAGCGCGCGCGTCGTCACATCGACGAGGTGGTACTCCTCTTCGATACCGATGGTCAGCGCGGGCTCGGACGGCGGCATGGCGGGCTCATCACTGGGATGTCAGCCACCACCCTATTCCATCTCGCGCCGTCACGCGCTATGCCTGCAATCAGACTGCCGTGAACGGTAAATGTATTGATGGAGACGACCCTATGCCACGCTGGCTGATTGCCTTCTTGGTCGGAGGCCTGCTCGGCTCGGGATTCGGATTCCTGGGCGGTCTGTTCTTTTTCCCCTTCATTTTTCCGCCGCCACCCGCCGCCGAAAAGCTCAGCCAGACCGAAACCGCGGCGCCAGTCGTCGCGCGCGGGACGTTCATCCATGCCGATCCGTCGGACCGGTTCCATTGGGGACGCGGTTCCGTGACGGTGCGGCGCGACAGCGTCTTCCTCGAGGACAACTTCGAGGTTGGGCCGGGTCCGAAGTATCACGTCTATCTGATGCCGAACGCCAACATCCGCACGTCTGCGGCAGTGAAGGATCAGATGTTCGTCGACCTCGGCCAACTCCGGGCCTTCAAGGGCAGCCAGCGCTACGCGATCCCTGCCGGCATCGACCTTGCAGCATTTCTCGGTGCTGATATCGCCCGCCGATCTCAAGGCCGGAAGCTGACGCAAGCGCCTAGAGTGGTGCTACCATCAGTGGCATCCCGCCCTTGGGTCGCAGCGTGACGCGGCTCACCGGCTCGGGAAAATGGCGGCCATCCCAGTCGAACCGCGCCGCGCGGACGAACGTCGCGAGCAGCACCACCGCCTCGACGAGTGCAAACGACATGCCCAAGCAGATGCGCGGCCCCGCGCCGAACGGCATGTACTGTGTCCGCGGCATGGCCTTCTCAGCATCGGGCAGAAAGCGATCCGGATCGAACCGGTCGGGATCCGACCACAGCTTGCGATGGCGATGGATCGCGTAGATCGGCACCACGATCTGGGCGCCAGCACGAACGGTGACATCGCCAAATTTGGTGTCCGTCAGCGGCATCCGCACGAGCACCGGCGCCGGGGGATAGAGCCGCATGCTCTCCTTGATGACGCGTTCCGTGATCAAGAGCCGCGAAACATGCGCGGCTTCAATGGGACCGCTGCCGGCGACCGCCATCACCTCGGCGCGCACGCGATCCTGCCACTCGGGCGCCCGCGCCAACAGATAGAGCGTCCAGGTCAGCGCCCGCGCCGTCGTCTCGTGCCCGGCTTCGAGCAGCGTGAGAAGGTTGCTCACGACATGCTCGTCGTCCATCGCCACGCCAGTCTCGGGATTGCGTGCTGCAAGCAATCGGCCCAGGAGATCGCGGCCCTCCGCACCCTCCGCTCGGCGGCGTGAGACGATATCGCCGACCGCGCCTCGCATCCGCCGCGACGCGCGACGCATCGGCCAGGTGCCGGGATGCGGCAACCACGTGGGCAGGTGCAGCAGCGCCCATGCAAGCTCCCACGAGCTTTTGGTCAGGAACGCCGCGCCCTCCCGCTTCAGCAATTCGGCTTCGGCGGGGACGCCACCCATCAGCATCGTGCGTGCGATGACGTCGAAGGTCGCGTCGGTCATGTCCTCGTCGACCGCGCGGACACCAGTGCCGGCGGCGCGCCATCGCGCCACGAGTGCATCCGCCGCCCCTGTCATCTCGGTGACGTACGTGAGAATTTCCTGATGCCTGAACAGCGGCGCCATCGCGCGGCGCTGCCATCGCCAGTGGGCACCATTCGAGGTCAGGATGCCATCGCCGAGACTGCTGCCGAGGACGCGCTTCTCGACCGCTGTCTTCTGGAAATTATCGCCCAGAAGCACCTGTTCGACGAAGTCGGGTCGCGTGACCCAGACGATGGTGCGCTTCGGCGACGGCTCGAAGACGACGATGGGATCCTCGTAGACCGGACGCGAGAGCACGCGCAGCGGATTGCGCACGTACATAGCCAGCGCGCTTCGCAGCCGCAGCGGCCGCTCCGGCGGCACGATCGTTGGCGGATAGAGCGCGGCAGCGGGGACGGCAAGCGCGCCGGTTTCGGCCATGGAGGTCACCTTTTTGAACGAGTGCCCGAGCCTAGCAGACCGCTACTCTCGGTGCATCGATCGCGCGCGTCCTCTCAGTTAGCGCCTTCGAGCAACCTGCGGGCAATCACCTGCGCCTGGATTTCAGCGGCACCCTCGAAAATGTTGAGGATGCGCGCGTCGCAGAGCACGCGCGACACCGGATATTCCAGCGCGAAGCCGTTGCCGCCGTGGATCTGCAGAGCGTTGTCCGCATTTGCCCAGGCGATCCGCGCCGCGAGCAGCTTGGCCATCCCGGCTTCGAGGTCGCAGCGGCGGCCCTGGTCCTTTTCGCGCGCGGCGTAGTACGTGATCTGGCGCGCGACCATCGTTTCGACCGCCATCATCGCGATTTTGTTGGCGACGCGCGGGAAAGAGTAGATCGCCTTGCCGAACTGCACGCGATCGAGCGCGTATTTCAACGCGAGGTCCATCGCCGACTGCGCGACACCCACCGCCCGCGCCGCCGTCTGGATACGCGCCGATTCAAAAGTCGCCATGAGCTGCTTGAAACCTTGTCCCTCGACACCGCCGAGAAGCTGGCTCGCCGGCACCTCGAAGCCATCGAACGAGATGTCGTATTCCTTCATGCCGCGATAGCCGAGCACCTCGATCTCGCCGCCGCTCATGCCTTTAGCCGGAAACGGGTTCTCATCCGTGCCGCGCGGCTTCTCGGCAAGCAGCATCGAAAGGCCCTTGTAGCCCGCCTCATTGGGA